>CAJWIF010000174.1 GCA_913041135.1 uncultured Flavobacteriales bacterium | reverse complement strand
CGACGAGCTACCAACTGCTCCACCCCGCGATTTACCACAAACTCATAGAAATTCTGTTTGTTTGGGACGTCAAAGATACGTGCATCCTTTCGTTCCAACAAAGAAAAAGATGCTCTAAACAGGAATTGAATTTGACCCGATGCTCTTCACTGCTCCCAAGCGTACCTTCGCAGTACCGACAGCATCATGCAAACCGTGGAATCGAACGAAAAACAACCCCTACCGGAAGGTGTCCCAGAAGGACACCGTGCCGGATTTGTGAATATCATTGGCTCGCCCAACGTTGGCAAGAGCACTCTGATGAACCAGCTTGTAGGTGAGCGCATTAGCATCATCAACCGGAAAGCGCAAACAACCCGTCACCGGATCATGGGACTTGTCAACGAGCCCGATTGGCAGATTGTCTATAGCGACACCCCGGGTGTTTTGGACCCTTCTTACAAAATGCAGGAGGGCATGATGAAGTTTGTCAAAACGGCCCTGCAAGATGCCGACCTCATCCTTTTGGTGACCGATATCTATGAGGACGATTTGGCTCATCCCGATACGTTCACCAAGATCGCGGCGATGGACATCCCTGTATTTGTCCTCATCAACAAGATTGACCTCACGGATCAGGAAAAGGCCATGGAGCGGATCGCATTCTGGCAAGCTCGTTTGCCGCGTGCTACTGTCGCCCCAATCAGCGCCCTGCATGGATTCAACGTCGATTCCTTGTTGGAACGCATTGTCGAGAAGCTACCCGTTAGCCCTCCCTATTTCCCAAAGGACGAATTGACGAACAAGCCAATGCGTTTTTTCATCTCCGAAATCATCCGAGAGAAAATATTGACACACTTCAAACAGGAGATTCCCTATTCGTGTGAAGTGGTTGTTGAGTCGTATGATGTTGAGCCTACCATCGTGAAAATCCGGGCTGAGATCCGTGTCGCGCGCGACAGTCAAAAGCAGATTGTCATTGGTAGCGGAGGCAGTATGATTAAACGCGTCGGCACCGATGCTCGCAAGGACATTGAACAATTCATTGGACAGAAAGTCTTTCTCGATCTATACGTGCGGGTCGATAAAGACTGGCGTGATGATGAAGTTAAACTCCGTCGTCTCGGCTATCTCGACTAAAGTCTTAAACAGGAATTGCTGCCATGATCGCGTTCACCCCTGCAAAAATCAACATCGGTCTATTTGTGACTGGTCGCAGGAACGACGGCTTTCATGACTTGGAAAGTATTTTCATTCCCATCCCTTGGAAGGACGCGTTGGAAATTCAATTGCAGGAAGAACCGGGCATCCAACTCAACACCTCAGGATTGCAGATTCCAGGAGCCCCTGAAGACAACCTCATCGTCAAAGCGTACAACCTCTTGGCTAGAACGCACGAGCTTCCTGGAGTGAAGGCATGCGTCGTCAAAAACATCCCTTTGGGCGCTGGACTTGGCGGTGGAAGTTCCAATGGAGCTCACATGCTGCGCCTTTTAAAGGAGTTCTGTTCTGTGAATGCAACACCGGAACAATGGAATCAATGGGCGGCCGCTTTGGGATCAGACTGCCCGTTCTTCATGCAAGACGAAGCCGCGATGACTTACGGTCGAGGCGAACGTATCGAACCCAACCCTTTCATTTTGACCCACCTCAAAGGCTGGAACATGGCCATTCTTCATCCAGGGGTGCACGTTTCCACCCGGGAAGCATTCGCTGCGATCAAGCCTTCACCCGCCCCTTTCGACTTGAGGGAATTGACCACCCATAGGGTGGAAGACTGGGAAGGTCTCATTCGCAATGACTTTGAAAAAATCATCCGAAAAAAGTATGATGCTGTGGATCAAGCCATCATTCAACTGCAGCAGGCTGGCGCATCGTACGTGCAAATGACCGGGACAGGGTCTGCTGTATTCGGGTTATTCCGAAACGAAAAAGAGGCCACTGAAATTGCCCGATGGGGAACGGAACGAGGTTGGCGAACGCATTGCAGCGCCTTTTAATCCAAGCTACTTGGGTGCCTTCCAGACAATCAAGCCTCCCAAAATCGCGAAGAGCACATTGGGCAACCACGCCGCTAGCAACAACCATTGATCCGTTGACACCAGCGCATCGGCGGGCAGGATCATGGAAGCGGCATATACCGTGATGATTTTGGACGTGAATACAAAGAAGAAACCGATCACGACCGCGAGGAACAAGTGGTACCCCATGCCCCCTCTCAACTTTCT
>CAJWIF010000173.1 GCA_913041135.1 uncultured Flavobacteriales bacterium | reverse complement strand
CAAATCTTCAATCGTTGGGGAGAAATGGTCTGGGAAACACGGGATCCTCAAGAACCTTGGCTTGGGCAAGTAAATGAAGGAGAGCACTTTGCACCCGACGGTTTGTATTTCTGGAAAGCCTGGATGGAGGATCAAATATTGCTGCCCACCACCCATTCTGGGCACTTACTCTTGATTCGCTGAGACAATTCGAGCAATGAATCTTTTGCATCTCCATTCACTTCCAATATATTAGCAGCGATAGAGACAGTAAGATGAGCGACCAACCACACAGAGAAGAACTCTTCTCGCATCCAGTTCGAGCTGGAAAACGCACCTATTTTTTCGATGTAAAGGCAACGCGTGGACAAGACTTGTACATGACGATTACCGAAAGCAAAAGACGGTTCGAAGACGATGGAAGTGTGCACTACCAAAAGCACAAAATCTTCTTGTATCGAGAAGATTTCGCCAACTTCGAGCATGGTTTTATTGCGGCCGTGGATAAAATCCAAGAATTGATGGCTTCGGGAAACTATCGTGACCCTATGGCCGAGCGACTTGCTCAAGAACAACAACCAAGTTCATCGACACATGAAGCGTCAAATGATGTTGCACACGATGCAAGCGATCACGAATCAGTCGAGTCCAAAGCAGAGGAAAACACCTCCGATTCGGATGACATTAGTTTTGACGACTTGTAAGAATAGAAGGCTTCGTAGCTCGCACGCTTCCTGAAACGAGCTTCTATTTCGTTGATAACTTTCCCGGCGACGCATGGGCTACCCTCGCTATATTTGAAGAGCTTCTGAGTCTATTTTGACGGTTCGCGTTTTGCTTTTCAACCTCATTCTAGTCATTTTTAGCTAACGTTCAGTCTTTTAGGCCAGTGGGTGAATGGTCATCGTTTATCCCGCTGTACATAGAAGAGCATTATCATCGGAAAGTAGGATTTGACACATGGGGAAAATCATAGCCATCGCCAATCAAAAAGGCGGAGTTGGTAAAACAACCACTGCGATCAATTTGAGCGCCTGTTTTGGTGTCTTGGAATTCAAAACGCTCCTAGTGGACGCCGACCCTCAAGCCAATGCCACTTCTGGTCTAGGACTCGATCCGTCAACGGTCACAGGCGGAACGTATGAAGCGCTTCTAGGAACAGCCTCTGTCCGAGAAAACATTGTCAGCACCTCCTCTCCTAATTTGGATTTATTGCCTGCGAGAATTGACCTCGTCGGAGCGGAGATCGAACTAATTTCTGTAGAAGAGCGTGATTTTCAATTGCGAAAATCTCTTGAATCTGTCGTGGACGATTACGACTTCATCATCATCGACTGTTCCCCAAGTTTGGGATTGATTACGGTCAATGCCCTGTGTGCCGCTCATTCTGTTTTAATCCCAGTTCAATGCGAATACTTTGCACTTGAGGGACTCGGAAAGCTACTCAACACGATCAAAATTATTCAAGGTCAATTGAACAAGGCGTTGGATGTGGAAGGTGTTTTATTGACGATGTACGATACGCGTTTACGGCTCGCCAATCAGGTTGTCGATGAGGTCCGTACCCATTTCCAAGATTTGGTGATGCATACCATTATCCATCGCAACACCCGTTTGGGAGAGGCTCCGAGTTTTGGTGAGTCTATCATCATGCATGACGCTTCATCCAAAGGGTCCGTTAATTATCTGAATCTCGCAAGAGAAATTCTTCAGCGGAATAAGCTGACACAATTATCTGACGAGGAGAAGTACATTCCTGTACCAAACAACTGAGATGTCAAAGAGGCAAGCATTGGGACGCGGTCTCGGAGCCCTGCTTGAAGGAGCTCCTTCATTACCGGAGTCCACTTCCACTCAAAGCAGCGCTGTTTCGCCCCCCATTATCGGGAACATGGCCGGTTCCATTGCGCTGCTTACCATTGGTCAGATCGAGGCCAATCCCGACCAGCCACGAAAAGATTTTGATGAAGAGGCTTTGGGTGAATTGGCTCAAAGCATTCGAGAACTCGGAATCATTCAACCCATTACGGTTCACCGTGTTCGAGCAGAGAAGTACCAAATAATCAGCGGAGAACGACGCTTTCGTGCAGCACAAATTGCAGAACTCGATGCCGTTCCAGCATACATCCGTGAAGCTGATGACCAAACGCTTCTTGAAATGGCGTTGGTCGAGAACATCCAGCGAGAAGACTTGCATGCCATCGAAGTTGCCATTTCATTTCAGCGTTTA
>CAJWIF010000172.1 GCA_913041135.1 uncultured Flavobacteriales bacterium | reverse complement strand
CGGCGACGGCGAAGAAATGTAAAAAACCATCCCAATGTACCCGCGACAAACAATGGGAGTGCAACCGCTATAAACTGCCAACCTGAACGCTCCTGGCGAATACGCTCTAGTTGCAAAGGGCGCAAAGCAATGCTGCGTGACCGCACCGAAATGGAAGCGACGTCATCCAGCAAATAGCTAACAGCATTGTTGAGGAATTCTTTGTTGTCATAGACCACTCGTCCAGAATAGCGATCGTATCCCAAGGGCAAAATCATAGGACCATTGGGGCCTTGCTTGACCTTGTTTCGGATAATATCACCGTCACCGACCATGATTTGTGCCGTGCGTTTGCTGCGATCTCGAAAAGCAAAGTCGACATCTCGTCTCAACGTATCCGGAAGACGATGGGCGAAGGCTGACGTGAATTCACCTTCCAACAGGACCGCGAACGGCTGATTCGGAAGCGAGTTTTCCGTGAAATATTCCGGCGTTAAATCGACTATGCTACTCGAAATCCGAACGGGGGCTTTGTATTCACGAGCCATTTCAGAGCTTTTCAACAACACCGTCTTTCGAATAGAAGGGGTCGTACCTACGGTATCTAACCTGGAAACAAAGTCAAAATGGATGGGATCCAAATTTGTGGTAATGGGATGTCCCATTCCTTGAGGAATGGCTACGGGAGCAAAATACCAATTGAACATCTGAAGATTACGCTGATTCCCCATGGGGCCTGCTCCCAATGCAATGGGTGCACATTGCGCATCAACGACTAAGTTCCGATTGAAACGCACTCCGTACTGGAAAAGCTGATCGTACAGACCCAACTCATTGGTTGTACCCATGGTGTATTGGCTAGAAGCCAAACTGTCCATATCAGCCTGAATGGGATCGATTAGCCAAAGCACCTTGCCTCCATTCATAATGAATTGATCCAAAATGACCTGATCCTTTGAATCAAAGATGGAGTCCGGCTTCGCTACGATGGCCAAATCAAATCGATTGGTTCGGTAAGACATGCCCTTCAACCTTTCTGACAAGACATTCAACTGACCATTCATACGCACTCGAAACACATCGTACTCACTCTCCAGCTCCATCACAAAATCGGCAACCTCTGGAGCTTCCAATTCTCCATGCCCTTCAATCATAGCGATACTTGGTCGCTCCTCTCTGAGCAATCGACGAATCGCAGAAGCCACCTCAAATTCAATGGCATTGATCGAACCTTGGATCATTGATTCCGTCGGTTCAGGCATGTCCGATTTGAAAAACTGGATGGTCTCCTTCCGATTTCTGTATGTGATAATGGCTCCGGGCCAAACCGTTTGAAAAGCCTTGATGCCATTCTCTTCAAACGCTATGCGCGTAAAGCCTAAACCCTGCTCGAATAATTTCTCCTCGTTCTGACCAATGGTTTGCCGGTCATCCGAAGCGTAAATATTCACGAATTGAAAACGCATCTTGCCCGAGGCTGCCTCAGAAAACTCATTCAATTGAAATCGAATAGAGCGCTCAAGACGTTTCCATTGAGCGGGGTATTCCCCAGCGAGATAACAGGTTACAAATACTTCATCGTCCAATGAAGCCAAAAGATCTTGTGTTGAATCCGTGAGCGTGTGCCGCTTCTCCTCCGTCAAATCCCATTGCGCTGGAAACAAGCTAATCGCAAACGAAGCAACACCTGCCAAGGCCAATCCTAACAGCCATTGAATCACATCCTGGCGTCTCTGACCACGCGTCCACAGCAAAGCCAAGCGGGCCGTCCATAGACTGACTCCGATGACCACGAAAAAATAGACCAAATCACGTGCATGCAGGACCCCCATACTCATGGCCCGATAATGCGCCTCCATTCCAATTTGAGTGAACGCTAGATCCCAAGAACCCAGCCACGAAAACTGACCCAAAGCCGTGAATCCTATAAAGCCAAAAACCAAGAGCAGCAGGGTCAATAAAAAAGCCACCAATGGATTGCGTGTCCACGTTGACACCAAAACTCCAATGGATGTAAAAGCAGCTCCAAGGAGAAGTAGCCCGCAGTAACTCCCGCGAATCGCGCCCGCATCAAAGTTCCATTGTGGCTGTCCCAATTCACCAAGTATCGGGATGTACAAGAGCGTCGGAAGCAATGCAAAAACCATGACCATAAACGCTCCTAAGAACTTGGCCAATACAATTTGACCTTCTCCTAAAGGACGCGTGAGCAGCAGTTCCATCGTACCCGAGCGATGTTCCTCTGCAAAAGACCGCATTGTAATGGCCGGTATGAGAAACATAAAAATCCAAGGGGACCAAACAAACATGACTTCTAACGAAGCCTGACCGGCATCTAAGATGTTCCGATCACCGGGGAAGACCCACAAAAAAAGTCCTAGAAGCAACAAAAAGACAGCTACAACCACGTAGCCCATCAACGTGCTAAAAAACCCCCGTAATTCTTTGAGAAATAAT
>CAJWIF010000171.1 GCA_913041135.1 uncultured Flavobacteriales bacterium | reverse complement strand
GTGACTTCATGAATCCCCAAGTTGGTAGCATCCCCCACGAAAACACCTGTTACATTGCCCGTTGATCCGTCTGTTGCGGTAAACGTCCACCCTGGAGCATCTGTCACGAACATGGTAATTGACTGGTCAATCTCCGGGGCCAAAAAGCTCAAGTCGACATCGAACTCATTGCCCTGACACAGCACAATGGTATCGCATCCCAAGTTGTTCGAAGGAAGCGGTGGGGTATTGCCAGATGTCACCGCAGCATCCATGTTGAATACTTTGTAATCCAACCAATTGACACCGTCCTGGTCTTCGTCACCAGCGCCATAAGGACCGTTGTAATCATCCGTCAAGAAATTAAACCGTCCGTATTGCAAGTGGTCGCCCGTTGCAGGGGCATCATCTAGCCCAACCGTAGCAGGACCGTCACCACAACATCCACCTGACCCTCCAACGTCACCATGCGCCCAGTTCATGTCCAAATAGCACATCTGGGTGTTGGACCCATCCGGCAAAATGATGCCGTCAGTGGGTGTGATAATGATCTGATACGAGTTGATCAAATCATCGTGGTTGTTGTAATAACCGACATCTACAAAATTGATAAACACCGCATCTTGATCGATTTTATAAAAGATGTCTCCAGATGCACGATAATCCGAATCTGCCCAAAACCCAGCTACTTGCGCCACCAAGTTGACTGTGTTTGGAAATTCCTCTGGAGTCCAATCAATCAAATAATCGCCAAATGAAATAGAGCCTTTTGAATTGATGTAAATCTCATCGTACGCTGTTCCATAAAAGTCGAAGGTCCAGGGCAGCTGCAATGGGCCAATTGAACAATCCACGTTGGCGCCAGCGCCATCCGTAAAGTCCCAATCAAACGTCGTGATCTGCTCGTACGTGTCATCAGGCTCAATCCAGCAGTCACATCCGCCAGGTTGGTTTTGACGCATCGCTTTGCGCTGTTGGATCAACGCTGCATTTTCTTTCTTCCAAGCCTCTTTGGTTTCATTCAAGATCACCCGAGCATCCTGCTCATTGTAATCTTCTGAATTGCGGATGACGGACCATTCATCCCGTGTCATATTCAGCACAGCCCCTTTGAACGATTTGTATTTATCTACAATGCTCTGGGCACTTTGATCCTGAAACTTCGCAGCAGACGTTTCCTTAATGCCCTGTGAAAAAGCCGATTGAATACTCAAAAAAGCAAAGGCGAATGTCAGAATGGGTTGACGACTCATGAACTCGTGTTTTCGATTTAAACGGTGCCCATTCTCCAATTCTGCTTTCCAAATGCAGAGAAAAAAACAGCCCGAAGAGTGTAAATATAATGCATTGCATTGCGTCTTTGCGCTCTCTTAACACCCTTCTGAAGAACGCAGCCGGTATAGGTGTATTTTTGCACCACATTTCACAGAATGAAACGCACACGAAATTTCTGCATCATCGCCCATATTGACCATGGGAAGAGTACGCTCGCCGACCGACTCCTGCATTTGACGGGGACCATATCGGACCGCGAGTTGCAGGAACAAACCTTGGATGACATGGACATCGAGCGTGAACGTGGAATCACGATCAAAAGCCATGCGATTCAGATGCTGTACACAGCGGACGACGGAGAAGAGTATGTGTTTAATCTGATCGACACACCTGGACACGTCGACTTCAGCTATGAAGTTTCTCGGTCCATTGCGGCATGCGAAGGAGCGCTGCTCATCGTAGACGCAACTCAAGGTATTGAAGCTCAAACGATTTCAAATCTCTATCTCGCACTTGAACACGATTTAGAAATTATTCCTGTGCTAAACAAAATGGATTTGGACTCGGCCGACCCTGAGGTCGTCGGAGATCAGATTGTTGATTTGATTGGTTGCACCCTGGATGATATCATACCAGCGAGTGGAAAATCCGGCATGGGCGTTGCGGAGATCCTTGAGGCTGTCGTGAAACGTGTTCCAGCACCAAAAGGAGATCCCAACGGACCATTGCAGGCCATGGTTTTTGACAGCGTATACAACCCTTTCCGAGGCATTATCGCTTATTTCCGTATTCTAAACGGATCGATCAAGAAGGGCGATTTGGTGAAGTTCTTTGCGACTTCAAATGAATACACGGCCGATGAAATTGGAATTCTAGGGCTCGATCTCAAGCCCCGGAAGGAGCTCTCTGCTGGAAACGTAGGTTACATCATCTCGGGCATCAAAAATGCCAAAGAAGTCAAAGTTGGCGACACACTCACGAAAAAAGAGAACCCCTGCTTGGAAGCCGTTCGCGGTTTCGAAGATGTGAAGCCCATGGTTTTCGCAGGGATTTATCCAGTAGACACTGAGGATTACGAAGAGCTCCGCGCTTCAATGGACAAGTTGCAGTTAAACGACGCTTCTCTGGTATACGAACCGGAATCTTCGGCGGCACTTGGGTTTGGCTTTCGCTGTGGCTTTTTGGGGATGCTGCACATGGAGGTTATC
>CAJWIF010000170.1 GCA_913041135.1 uncultured Flavobacteriales bacterium | reverse complement strand
CCTTGGTTGCATGATTCACGTACGGCTCACCGTATGCTTTTGCAATAAAAGGAACGGTCCGCGAGGCTCGTGGATTTGCCTCAATGATATACACCTCATCGTCCTTGACAGCAAATTGGATATTGATCAACCCCACTGTCTCCAGCGCAAGCGCAATCCGTTTGGTGTACTCTTCGATCTGGGTAATGATCAAATCTCCCAAATTGAAAGGCGGAAGAACAGCATAGCTGTCTCCAGAGTGAATTCCCGCAGGCTCAATGTGCTGCATAATGCCAATGATGCGCACTTCCTTCCCATCACAAATCGCGTCAGCCTCACATTCGATAGCGCCATCGAGATAATGGTCTAACAGCACTTTGTTCTCCGGCATATCGCGGAAAATCCCAATCACGTGCCGCTCCAGTTCTTCCTCATTGATAACAATCTTCATCCGCTGCCCACCCAAAACATAGCTTGGACGAACCAAAAGCGGGAAGCCCAACTCCTTGCTCAAAGTACTCGCCTCCTCAGTCGTTTCCACGACTCCAAAATCCGGGTATGGAACTCCGAGATCTCGGAGTAAAGAGGAGAACGACCCCCGGTCTTCAGCCAAGTCAAGCGCACGGTAGCTCGTTCCAATAATCGGAATACCAAAACGCTCGAGTTTTTCGGCCAACTTGAGCGCAGTCTGTCCGCCAAATTGAACAATCACACCCTCTGGTTTTTCGTGCAGAATGATATCGTAGATGTGCTCCCAGAAAACAGGTTCAAAGTACAATTTGTCTGCTGTATCAAAATCAGTTGAAACAGTTTCAGGGTTGCAATTGATCATGATCGTCTCGTATCCACACTCCTTCGCAGCGAGAACACCGTGGACGCAGCAGTAATCAAACTCAATGCCCTGGCCGATTCGATTCGGACCGCTTCCTAGGACCACTATTTTTTTCTGGTCGCTCCGAACGCTTTCGTTTTCGTCTTCAAACGTCGAGTAGTAGTAGGGTGTTTTTGCAGGGAATTCTGCAGCACATGTATCTACAAGCTTGTAGGTTCGCGTAATTCCGCGTGAAGTTCTGTGCTCATGCACCACTGACTCCAGACAATCAAACAAATGAGCAATCTGCCGGTCGGCATATCCTTTTTGTTTCGCTTCACGCAGCAAGCTGTCTGGAATTGTCGTCAACGTGAATTCACTGAGCACGTCCTCTAAATGAACCAACTCCTCAATCTGACGCAAGAACCACGGGTCAATCCTTGTAATCTCGTGCACCTTCCGGATGGAAATGCCCAATTTCATGGCATCGTACAGGTGGAACAGTCTATTCCAACTGGCATGCTTCAAGCTGTGTAAAATGGCATCGTGGTCACGAAGTTCCTTTCCATCACATCCCAATCCATTCCGTCCTATCTCAAGTGACTGGGCTGCTTTTTGCAACGCTTCTTGAAACGACCTCCCGATGGACATGACCTCTCCCACCGACTTCATCTGCAGACCGAGTTCACGGTTTGCTCCTTTGAATTTATCAAAGTTCCAACGCGGCACTTTCACGACGACATAATCCAAGGTCGGTTCGAACATGGCACTGGTTGTGCCCGTGATTGGATTGGCCAGTTCATCTAAGTGGTATCCGATGGCCAACTTGGTCGCAATCTTCGCAATTGGATACCCGGTAGCTTTTGAGGCCAGGGCAGAAGATCTGCTCACTCGGGGATTGATTTCAATGGCGATGATATCCTCCCGCTCATCAGCTGAAACGGCAAACTGCACATTGCACCCTCCAGCAAAGTCGCCAATGGAACGCATCATGTGAATCGCCATGTCCCGCATTCTTTGAAATGTGGTATCGCTCAACGTCATAGCCGGCGCCACCGTTATGCTGTCGCCCGTATGGATCCCCATCGGATCAAAGTTTTCAATCGAGCATATGATCGTGACATTATCGTTGGAGTCGCGTAACAACTCTAGCTCATATTCTTTCCACCCCATGACCGCTTTATCGATCATGACCTCGTGAATTGGGCTCAAATGCAGGCCGCGAGTCAACGCAGCGTCAAACTCTTCCGGATCGTAAATAATGGCCGCACCACTTCCTCCGAGCGTATACGACGGCCGAATGCACAAAGGGAATCCGAATCGTTGTGCTGCTTCTTTTCCTTCGAGGAAACTTTTTGCCGTAGCCTGGGGAGCCATTGGGATCTTCAATTGCTCCATGAGCTTCCTGAACTTCTCCCGATTCTCCGTGATTTCAATCGCGGCGATATCCACTCCAATCATCTTCACGCCATACTCATCCCACAGCCCCATCTCATCGCACTGAATGCACAAGTTAAGAGCCGTTTGCCCTCCCATGGTCGGCAAAACAGAGTCAATGGAATGCTTCTTTAGAATCTTTTCTATTGAAGCAGGTTCAAGCGGTTCTAGATACACATGGTCGGCAACGACAGGGTCTGTCATAATGGTCGCCGGGTTCGAATTGATCAGTACTACTTCAATTCCCTCTTCGCGTAACGAACGAGCCGCTTGCGACCCCGCATAATCAAATTCACACGCTTGTCCGATGACAATAGGGCCGCTACCGATGAGTAGAACCGATTTGATGCTTTTGTCTTTGGGCATTTTTTTTTTA
>CAJWIF010000169.1 GCA_913041135.1 uncultured Flavobacteriales bacterium | reverse complement strand
GCAACGGGGAGATTCCTCGTGCACTAACCAAATTACGAAACCTCTTGGTCATTCTGGTCAACTTCCAGCGTTGGTCCTTCCTATTTCTGTCTGGACTTGATACGCTCTTCGGGAAGCGTCTGTGCGGGATGTCATTTCGGCCAAGAAGCCCGTTAAGAAGAACTGCAACCCCATGACCATGCCAATCAATGCCAAGTAAAACTCAGAGAGCTCTGTAATGTTCCGAGCGTGGAGTCCTTGCGACATGGCCCACAGTTTGTTTCCGCCGATGAGACCAAATCCAAGAAGACTCAAGGAGAACAACAGCACGCCCAAAGCGCCGAAAAAGTGCATGGGTTTTCTCGAAAAACGCGACATGAACCCAATGGTCATCAAATCCAAAAAGCCGTTCATAAACCGCTCCACGCCAAATTTTGTCGTCCCATATTTTCGGCTTTGGTGTTGAACCACTTGCTCTCCAATGCGATTGAAGCCAGCATCTTTGGCCAGAATGGGAATGTACCGATGCATTTCGCCTTGGACTTCAATGGCCTTCACGACCTCAAGTCGATACGCCTTCAAACCACAATTGAAATCATGCAGGGCAATCCCACTAACCCAGCGTGTGGCCGCATTGTAAAGTCGAGTTGGAATGGTCTTGGAAAGCGGATCATGGCGTTTCTTCTTCCAGCCACTTACTAGGTCATAGCCTTCCTCCAAAATCAATCGCTCCATACCTAGGATTTCTTCTGGAGAATCTTGCAAGTCCGCATCAAGAGTCACTACAATACGACCTCGCGCGGACTCAAATCCCTTCTGCAAGCCTGCACTTTTACCATAATTGCGGGAAAACCGAATGCCCACTACACGTTCAGGATCTAGAGCGTGCAGTTGCTCTATGATTTCCCATGAATTGTCCTTGCTCCCGTCATCCACAAAAATGACCTCATAGCTCCTCTCAACCAAAACCCTATCAATCCACGCTTTGAGTTCAACAAGACTCTCAGATTCATTGAATAAAGGGACAACCAAGCTTAAATCAATAGAAGGATTCATTGCACGCATTGAGAGTGGAATTTTTACGGAAGAAACTAGTGAATGGATGCAGGATTCGGCCGCTTGAAAATAGCGCCAACGATGGCCGCAACAAGAAGCCAAAACAACATCCCTATGGTCCACATAAACAACTGCCCGGTGGGACCTAACATCCAACGTGTTTGGTCCTCTATTTCCTGCATCGCACCATCATCCATGGCAAAAGCAAAAGACCCCATTTCCTTTTCAATGTTGACCAACGTAGCTTCTTGCAAATGATCAATCAATTGACCATCAAACACCCCCATGATCACCATGAACAAAACGCCAATTAGTGAAGCGACCCCTCCAGCCAACCAGGCTTGCCCGACAGCACGTCCATAAGTCAACGAACCTTCTTCTTTTCGAACTGCGACACACGCCAGTACCATCGCCACGACAACCAGAATAAAGCGTCCCGCTCCAAGCCAAGAGCCCAGGAGCATTTCCACTCCTATGAGGTAGGCTATCAATTGGAGAAGAACAATCAGTCCTCCTGCTGCTGCACCCTGCTGCAGGGTCAAAGAATTCAAATTCATGGCCGCAAGGTAGCACACCCGTCAATTTGATGGTATCTTTGCACGGGGCAAGTCTCTTACGACTAGCTCCCGTCAACTCCCCCAGGGCCGGAAGGCAGCAAGGGTAGACGGTTGTAGCGGTGCGATAAGAATCGCTTGCCCCACTTTTCTTTTCTTGCGTTCCCATAGGGTTGCGTCCGGAATTGAACCCCATGCTTCATGAAGACACCGATTCAGTCCATACGAAAAGTACTCATCGCTAATCGTGGAGAGATTGCTTTGCGCATCATGAGGACTGCTCGTGAGATGGGTATAGCAACAGTAGCTGTCTATTCCGAGGCCGACTCAGACTCCCCTTTTGCACGGTTTGCAGACGAAGCTGTTTGCATCGGCCCTCCACCCTCTTCTGAAAGTTATCTACTCGGAGACCGGATCATCGAGGTCGCTTTGGAATTGGGAGTAGACGCGATTCATCCCGGATATGGGTTTCTTTCTGAAAACCCGGAGTTCTCGAAAAACGTCCGAAACGCAGGAATCATCTTCATAGGCCCATCGGAACGGGCCATGATGACGATGGGATCTAAATTGGCCGCGAAAGAAAACGTCAAGCCATTTGATGTACCGTTGGTTCCGGGCACAGACTTTCCCGTTCATACGGTGGAACATGCCTTGGAAGTCGCTCCGACCATTGGATTCCCCTTGTTGATTAAAGCAAGCGCCGGTGGCGGAGGAAAAGGCATGCGCATCGTACATACGCTTGAAGAATTGCCATCGCACTTTGACCGTGCGGTATCTGAAGCGATCAATTCCTTCGGCGATGGCGCTGTCTTTCTCGAACGATTTGTCACTTCTCCTCGTCACATTGAGATCCAGGTACTGGCGGACATGCACGGCACCGTTGTGCATCTATTTGATCGGGAATGCAGCATCCAACGCAGGCATCAGAAAGTGATTGAAGAAGCTCCTTCTTCCGTTTTGGATGCAGCCTTACGTGCCAAAATGGGAGCCGCAGCCATTGAAGTGGCTCGCAGTTGTGATTATGTTGGTGCTGGGACT
>CAJWIF010000168.1 GCA_913041135.1 uncultured Flavobacteriales bacterium | reverse complement strand
TGGTAAGTTGCGTGTTGGTTGGGCTCAGGTCGGAAACGATACAGACCCGTATCAAACTGGCTTGACGTATGGAATCAACTCCAACTTTGGTAACTCAGGATCAGCGACTGTGCCAAATGCTCAAAACAATCCGAACCTTTTACCGGAGAGAACGACAAGTATCGAGTTTGGAACAGAGTTAAGTTTTTTCCTCGACCGATTGCATGTTGACCTCACGTATTACACCAGCACAACTGAAGACCTCATCTTCAACGTTCCTGTTTCTGCAGCCTCAGGTTACACGAGCACGGTGTTGAATGCGGGTAAAACGGAAAACAAAGGATTTGAATTGGCCCTTTCAGGAACACCGGTTCAAACAGAAAACTTCCGATGGGACATTGGTTTGAACTTAGCGAAGAACCAGAACCAGTTGGTTGAGCTGGCGGATGGAGTCGAGAACATTCGATACACATCCCTTTTCGGAGTTACGCTTGAGGCACGTCCAGGAGAGCCATTGGGGACTTTCTACGGATATGATTTCTTGTATGATGACGATGGAAACAAGCTAGTCGACGCAGATGGTTATTACCTCAGCACAGATGAAGTGGTTCCAATTGGAAATATCCTAGCGGATATGACAGGCGGTGTATTCACAGACCTGTCATACAAGAACCTATCTTTCAGCGCTTTGGTTGACTTCCAAAAAGGAGGGTCCGTACACAGTTACTCCAACCAGTGGGGTAAGTACTCAGGTACATTGGCTGAGACCGCAGAGAATAACATCCGTGAAGAAGGAATCGTTGTTGAAGGGATGGTAGCGGAGTTAGTTGATGGTGAATACGAATCTACGGGAATTGAAAACAGCACGAATATTGCTGCTCAGAGTCACTTCTTCTACAATCAAGGGTATATCATCCACGCGGCAGATCAATATGATGCAAGCTTTATAAAGCTGCGTGAAATGCGTTTGGATTACAACTTGCCAGCTTCGTTGACGAGTGGTTTGCCATTCAGCAACATTAGCATTGGAGTGTATGGTCGCAACTTGGCAATCTTACACAAGAATGTACCACACATCGACCCGGAGGTAGCAACATCGTCTTCGAACATTCAAGGATTTGAAGGGGGCCAGCTTCCAGCTGAGCGCACCATTGGATTCAACTTGAAATTCAACCTCTGATTTCCCACCAATAAAAAATTACGAAAATGAATAAGCAAATTTTCTTCATGGTGGGCCTGATTGGAGCCCTCGCCTTCACGGGGTGCCGAAAGGACTTCGAGGAGATCAATTCCAATCCCAACGAACCGACTGCGGTTTCACCTGGATTCTTGATGACCAGTGCGCAAAAGGCAACAATGGACCGAGTCTATGACTCTTTCTGGGGGAGCCGACGCGCAATGCAAACAGCGCAATACTGGAGTTCAAACCAGTATTCCAACGAAAGCCGTTACCAGTATCGTGACGCGACAGCAAACAGTGCTTGGGCGTCTTTTTACGCGGGTCCTTTGCAAGATTTGCAAACCATCATCGACCTGAATTCAGGCGACAATGCTGCAGATTATTCGGGGTATGGTGACAACGTGAATCAGATTGCGGTCTGTCAACTGCTCCAAGCATGGACATTCCAGCACCTAAGTGACGCCTTTGGCGCTATTCCGATGTCGGAAGCTCTGGCGGGCGTATCCAATACCACTCCGGTATATGACTCGCAGGAAGCTGTGTACAACGGTCTGTTGGACTTGATCGACGGAGCGTTGAGCGGAATGAACGTCAGTGGAGCAGGACCTCAAGGGGACCAGATTTACGGCGGTGACATGGCACAATGGGCGAAGTTTGGAAACTCACTGAAACTCCGTGTTGCAATGCGCATGGCTGATGTCAATCCAGCAGCCGCTCAAACGGCTGCGGAAGCGGCGTTGTCTAGTGGGTCCATCATTGCAGGCAACGAAGACAATGCGCTCTTCAATTACCTCAGCGGTGCACCGAACAACAACCCAATCAACGAGGATGCGAAGACACGAAATGATTTCGCAGCATCCAACACGATGGTAGACTACCTGGCTTCATTGAATGACCCCCGCATGGGCGTTTACTTCAGCCCGTCGGTTACTTCAGGTGAATACGCTGGAGAGATTTACGGTTTAAGTGAAGAAAATGCGGCATTGACACCGGACGATGATGTTTCTCAGCGCGGAGCTGCGATTCTCAAAGGTGACTTGGCAGGCATCTATTTTGATGCGGCTCAGACGCACTTCTTGGCCGCTGAGGCTGCTGAACGTGGATGGGCGAGCATCCTCTCAGCAGAGGAGCATTACAATGCCGCCATTGGTTTGAATATGAACTACTGGGGCATTGATGACCAAGCTGCAATTGATGCGTATCTCGCTCAAGAGTCTGTGGCATACAGCACAGCTGACGGAGCTTGGAACGAAAAGATTGGCCGCCAAAAGTGGGTAGCATTGTACATGCAGGGATACGAAGGATGGGCGGAATACCGTCGATTGGATTTCGGTCTGTTGCAAGCATGTGCTGATGGTGCGTTGCAAGGCGACGGATCAGTTCCTGCGCGTTTCGAGTACCCAATTGACGAGCAGACGTTGAACAATGCGAATTGGTCAGCAGCTTCTGCAGGTCAAAGCTGGAATGATAAGATGTGGTGGGACGTGAACTAAGCGATCCACACAAGTGAAAAGAAAGGCCCCGCTTACGCGGGGCCTTTTTTGTGCGCGAATCGTTCGTTCAACGGTTTCAGGCAATCAGAAATGATAACCTAAATTGATGGCCCAAGAGGATTGTTC
>CAJWIF010000167.1 GCA_913041135.1 uncultured Flavobacteriales bacterium | reverse complement strand
CGCGGCCGCTTTGGTGCCCAGCGCCAACCAGGCGTGATGCCGGCAACTGTACAACCGGTCCGTCACCCACCCGAAGACCCATGCGCCGACTACACAAAAAACCAAGGAATGGCTGATGCCGCGGTGAAATGCCAAGTTGTCCAACTCGCTCAAAAAGTACTGGCCCAAGACATCCATGTCAGGAATTGTACCCGCCACGGCTCCCCAAATCATCGCTCGGTTGCCAATGCGGCGCCCGAGGACCGCTTCACCAACAGCCGCGCCCAAAACGATTTGCGAAAGAGAATCCATTTTCCAAAGTTCGGGTGCACTGCTTTAGGCTCCTACTGCTTATTGAACATCCTGCTATTCGTCTGACTTGTCGTTCGAAACGGCGCCTGCAGGCGCGACATGAACAGCGAGGATCCGATGGGCTTCCGCGCGCACTTTGCCTGATTTCTTCAATGCCCAAAGACGCTCTCTTGCCGCCCGACCAGCAGAGTCTAAGTCCACTACAGGGTCCAGGTAGGTCGTGTCCAAATCAAGCCATTGACGCTCCATCGGTGGCATGGTCCATGGCGCATGCAGGGAATGCGATGGAACTCCTTGTAACTCGGGAACCCACATTGAAATGAAAGCTCCTTGAGGGTCCCGCTCCAAACCTTGCTTTACGGGATTGTAAATTCGAATGGTATTGATTCCCGTCACCCCTGCTTGCATCTGGAATTGACTGTAGTGGATTCCCGGTTCAAAATCGAGAAAGCACCTCGCCAAATGCTCCACACCCGCTTGCCAAGGATGGTCCAAATGGTGTGTCAAAAAACTAACCAGCATGGCACGCATTCGAAAATTGAGATATCCCGTGGCGATTACACAGCGCATGCACGCATCAACTAGAGGCACGCCAGTCATTCCGTCCTTCCACGCTTGAAGTGTTGCCGCTGTTCCTTGATAAACAACCCCACGGTAACCTCGATTGACCGATTCAAACTCCATCCGATCCTCCGCTTCAAATTTTTGAATGAAATGCCCTTGCCAACGCAGTCGACTGCCAAAAGCCTTCAAATCGGTTTTAGCGCTGGGCACAGTTGCCTTTTTGTACGCATGAAAGACCTGGCGCATGCTCAAGCAACCCCATGCGAGATACGCAGACAGTCGACTGCACGATTGTCGGCTCGCCAATGGCTGACCGATTTGTCGACGGTATCCCTTGACTCGGCCCTCAAAAAATGAGCGCATGTAGCGGTGCGCATGGACCTCTCCGCCCATTTGAAATGGTCCAAGTAGGCCAGGGTCTTCATCATGAGCAACCAACGGGCAATCAACAAGTCGGAAATGCTCTGGCCATGAAATCGCAACCTGGGCAATCCCTCTGACCTCAGAAAGCGAAATGGGCTTTGTCAACTGAGACAGCATTGTGGCATGCCACTCCTTTGCCCAGCCGTCACGAGAACGTCGTCCCCGTTGCACAGCTTGTTGCGGTGTCTCAATCCACCTGATTTCCTTGCGATCGCACCACGATTGAAGTGCTTTATCCCGGTCATAGGTATGCCGGAGACCCGTTTCCTCGTAGCTGTAAATTCCGCGAATTGAGCATTCTTCAGACAACCACTCAAAGCAGTCCAAAGCATCGGCATGAATGCACTCCACGCTTACGGGCCATCCCAAATCAGCAACCTCTTTTTGCATTGACGCCCACGCCTGCCAACGGAATTGAAGATGCCGATTGGCTGTGGTAGGATGCCTGAGATTGGAAGGCTCGAAAATGTGGAGCAAAAGAACGGAGTGTCCTGCCTCTGCGGCGAATTTCAAAGCATGAGCGAGAGGCTCGTGATCCCGAAGCCTCAAGTCTCGCTTAAACCAAACAATGTGGATGTCCTTTGTTAATTCCGGTGACACAGAAAAGGAACCCCTTTGCTTCATGGAAGGTTCAATTCAAGCGTTTAAAGACCCATGTGCATTTCTCAACCGAATAACTCCAATTTTCGCGGGTTTGACAACAGCACCACCAGAAAGGGGTTTTCAACCGACTTAAAATACTCCACAAGGAAGACTAGATTACTCGATGGCGTCGGTATTCCGACTGCTCAATCCGCGTTGCAAAAGGAGCATGATCACTGCAAGTAAAACCGCAGTTAATTCGTAAGAAAATGCATGCCAAGCCTCAATACCTAAGGCCCTGCGAAGTAAGATTGTCGCAACAACAAAACCCGAATTTCGCAATACGAATCCAAAGTCATCGAGGTACTTAAAGGAGACCACCAGAAGCAAGACATCTACGAGAATCAAGGCTGTAAAGAATTCATCATAGAAAACGCTGTTCAGATCTGTGTGCAAAGCTTCAGGGTAGGTAATCCATTCCCAAAGCCAATTTCCGACGGAGTAAAAGCTCAGGACAATGAAGAAGATCGTGAGCACCCCAGCCATTCCCGTTTTGAACCTTACAAACTTCTTCAATTCCGTTTCCTCCAGGCGAGCGACTCTTCGGGGCAAAAGATTGTAAAAAATCACCAGCATTCCACCCAATACAACTGCAGATAGCATGTGAGGAAAGAAAGCCGATTCCCAAGGCCAAGTTGATGTGTCTTCGAGACTTTTGAAAACCGATCGAATTTCGATGAGCGCCACGATTTCAATTTGTTTTCCCAATGAGCGTGCAAAAGAGGTCGGTAGGTAATAAATCAGCAGGTAGACCTCTGCGATGAGTATAACAGAGAATGGCGTGTACAATGTCGCCAATGGATGAGAAAAAAGTGATTCAGGCAAGCCCCAAGAAAAAACTTCGTTTCCTGCATAAAGCGCCAAATG
>CAJWIF010000166.1 GCA_913041135.1 uncultured Flavobacteriales bacterium | reverse complement strand
TACCTTGTCGATTACCGACTCATATGGAGATGGATTGAATGGGAGTGTTTGGGGATCGTGTGAGGTTGATGGAAATTATGCGTTGACGACCGTTGAAGGAGCCGTTATCGTGTCCATGGGAGAACCGGACTTTGGTTCGGAAATCGAACATCCATTTTGTTTGCCAATCGTCGTGGGGTGCAATGAAGAGGGCGCCTGTAATTATGATGCCGAAGCGAACGCAAATGATGGGTCTTGCTTTGCTCCTGGAGATGCGTGTGATGATGGCGATGAGTTGACCATTTTGGATGTGATCGGGGAAGATTGTCTGTGCGCCGGAGTTGCGGAGATTTTGGGCTGTTTGGATGACCAAGCGTGCAATTATTCGGAAGAAGCAAATTCAGATGATGGTTCGTGCACGTATGTGGGACAGGGTGTTATCTCTGGACCAACCGACCCAATGAGTGGAACAACACAGGCCTATAGTTATGATGGCCCCGCAGAACACGCATATGTTTGGACCGTAAGTCAAGGTGCTTTCGTAGGCGCATTTGAAGGGACTGGCGTCACTGCGGTTGAGGTTCTTTGGAACGAATTAGCAGGCGGTACAAACGGCTCAATTTCTGTTTCTGAGACGGATTCCTCTGGATGTGAAGGCACCCTTGAAATGATGATTAATCTACTGGTTAATGGTCTGCAGGAATTGGAAGCTATCGGCATGTCAGCTTACCCCAATCCGGTGTCAGAAACCTTGTGGATTGAGTGGAACGTCAACTTTGAAGAGCCACGGACTGTGGTGATCTTCAATGTCCAAGGCCAAGAAGTCTACAATAGCGTCATTCAATCAGCGCGTACGCCAGTGGATTGCACTGGATGGGCTGAGGGAGTCTATACGGCGCAAGTATTCGGTCCTATGGGCTCCACAAGCGCGTCGTTTCAGGTAGTCGTGGTGCGCTAATGGCCTTGGCGTGAGGGTGAGTCTTTCTGAGTTGCTTAGCGCATAGGGAAAGGGCCCACTTCAAACCAGAAGGATCCGCCATGCGGTTCCACACCGGTCGTATTGGGATGATTCCAAAGCGATTCCAATGTCTGCTTAAGCTCCGCGTGTTCGCTAACCCAAAATGCCGGAAAAAGGGGTTGATAGCGCTCTGGGTTGCTCAACAGGGCCATCGCGAGCATATACTGCTCCGAATATGCGCGGTCACACATTTCTTGGGGGTAGTCCCAGGGGATGTAGATGTCGTGAATTTGAACAATAACGCCCGGTTTGAGAAGGGGGAACCATTCTAAGAAGACCACAGTTGCATCTGAATTGGGCAGCACTCGGTGGCTGTTATCAATGAATAAGATGTCACCTGCTTCTAGCGAAAGCGCAAGATTTGGGTCAACCGACTCGAATGGAGTTCGGATGATGGTCTGAGATATTTGGTCAATGTCAGCCCGAGGAAAGGGGTCGATGCTGATGATTTCTGTCTGCGGACTATGCTGCGCTTTTGCTGCGGCAGCCACCAATGTGGAATTGCCAGATCCAACTTCAAGATACCTTTTCGGCTTCCTCGTTGCCACCATGCTGAAAAGTGCCGCTATGTCCAAACCGGGTAAAAACCCGTTGTTCCATCCTGGTTTCAGCGCATTGATTTCCTCGTCGCGCTTCCGAATGGCTTTCAGGTCATCTTCAAATTGCAGAATTTGATTAACCTCTGCTGAGATCACATCCGATCGTTGCGAAAGGATCTTCTCCAGTGGACCATGTGCACGATCTAATTGAGCAAGAAAACGCGGTTTGAAGTCTACAGGATAGTCCAAGTGTACAGTTTGCCACTTGGGTGATAAGAACCGGTACCAATTTTTAATCCGAGAAAGACTTTGCGACATGGGGGCGAAGATACAATGGCAAAAAAACAGCGAAGAAAGTAAACTATGAAACGAGTGGAGCTAGAGTGCAGCCTCAGAATCCCAAAGCGCTCTTAAGCGGATCACCTCTTTTTGAGTCCAAGCATGTGCTTCATTCAGAAGAACTTGTCCATCGGTTCCGGAAATGGTCTCGCCGATGGAAACGCGAACGTCAATGTGTTTTTTTCCGAAGTGCTTCCAAGCATGTGGAATGAACATCTGTTTATTGACCCAGGCGAAATCAGGATCGCGGTATTCGATGGCAATGGGGGTGATCGGAAAACCACCTTCAGCACTGATGTAAAACATAGAAGGACGGTATTCCAAGAGGTCTGGTCCCTTGTGTGTAGTGCCTTCTGGGAAAATAACAATCCCAAATCCTTCTCGAAGTCGCTGCTTGACCTGCTCTCTCGTTTCCTTCCGGCTTTCTTTGCTTTTTCGCTGAACCCAAATGGTGTGTAACGTATTTGCTGACCAGCCAATGATCGGCCACGATTTGCTTTCAATGCGGGCTACAAAAGCTACGGGTCTTTTGGCAGGGATTAAAATGGCATCCACATAGCTTCTGTGGTTGCCCATAAGGATACTTGGCTGCTCCGGTAATTCACCTTCTTGAAAGACACGAATTCCCATGAGGCGATAAACACTTGCAATGAATTGAAGAAACAAGACATGCATGGCGTCGCGATCCTTTTGGGTCCTCCACTTCACCCAAACCATTCCCAAACCATAATAGGAGCAGATAAAGAGGAATCCGGGAATACGGTACGAGGATCGAAGAAATCTAAAAATCATGAATTGCGCTTTTCATCAAGCGTCCTAAGGTAAGGGCTGGAGTCCGACTGTCACGAGCGCATGTTTGACCCAGGCAAAGCGCTTGAACTTTCGTGGTGGAGAAGCTTGAACCTGGACCAATTGATGCGTAATCGGATGTGTGAA
>CAJWIF010000165.1 GCA_913041135.1 uncultured Flavobacteriales bacterium | reverse complement strand
AGGGGTGGGCAATGCGGTGAGTGGTCTCATCGGGGGGCTCCCGATTACGCAAGTGATCGTGCGCTCATCGGCCAATATCCAATCGGGAGGGAGAACAAAAGCAAGTGCCATTCTTCACGGAGTATGGTTGTTGGGCTTCTTCTTGTTGGCTCCAAGCGTGCTCAATCTGATTCCCCTATCCAGTCTTGCTGCGATTTTATTGGTTGTGGGATACAAGTTGGCTAAACCACAAACGTTTGTGAAGTTGTTCAAGAATGGAGGGCGACAGTTTGTTCCATTCGTTGTGACCGTATTGGCCATTGTATTTACGGATTTGTTGATTGGAATTGGAATTGGCTTGGCCGTGAGCATCGTGAGCATCTTGTTGGATCATTACCAACGTCCATTCGTGGATTTTCATCAAGAGGATGGTGTGGATGGTCAACCGGGTACGTGGAAACTGCAGTTGAGTGAAGATGTCACGTTTCTTCACAAAGCAGGATTGCGGCAGGCGCTTTCGCGGGTGAAGCCTGGTGGTCATGTTGTTTTGGATGCGTCGCGAACACTTCGCATGGATGTGGATGTCCGCGATGTCATTGAAGATTTTAAAAACCGCGCGATAGAAGAGGGTATCAGCTTGGATTTACTGTCACCAGAAGACGCGAATGAAACGTGGGTTTTATCCTCGTTTTACAAGAAATCGAGTTGAATTCCATCAATTATGATGGGTTGTAAATAAACGTTGAAAAACCCTCGTTGCCATTGGTAGCGGGGGTTTTGACTTGTTAATAGTCGGCCTATCCGCCAATCAGGTGATAAAGCCCCACTCCCAAAATGCCTCCGAGGATGGGCCCAATAACAGGAATCCAACTGTAGGACCAATCGCTGTCACGTTTGCCCGAAATCGGCAATACAAAGTGGGCGATGCGGGGTCCAAGGTCACGCGCCGGATTGATGGCATAGCCGGTTGGTCCGCCCAATCCCATTCCTATTCCGGCCACAAGCAGTGCTGCGGGCAGTGCGTCAAGGGCGCCAAGCGAATTGGTTGGTGCTGATGCTGCCAATGCACCGAAGGCGAGCACAAATGTGCCAATGAGCTCGGTTAGGAAATTCGAAGAGGTATGACGGATGGCAGGGGATGTGCTGAATACCCCCAGTTTGCGGTCGGCGTTTTCAGTGGCCTCGAAATGCATTCGAAATGCCACCCACGTGATCACTGCCCCACAAAAAGCACCGGCCATCTGGGCGAACACATACCCCAAGAGCAATGTGCTGTCAAGTTTCCCAAAAGCAGCCATTCCGATTGAAATGGCGGGATTGAGGTGTCCACTGCCGCCCAATTCGAGGGCTGTGTAAACGCCAAGGAATACCGACATTCCCCACCCCCAAGACATCAAGAGCCAACCGCTGTCCGAACCTTTGGTTTTGGCCAAATCTAGATTCGCATTTACGCTTCCGCCCATTAAAATGAGTAGAAAAGTGCCAAGAAATTCGCCGAGATAGGGAGACATGAGTCATCTGCTAATTAGGGTGCGAAGATAGCACCGGACGACACACTCATACTGCCATCAAAGCTTCTTGATGTTTTGAAAAAGTGAGTGCTGGAGCGCTCAAAGCGAATGATGAGGCAATGTTAACAATCCCGTAATACGAAACATAGAGATAGCCTTGGCTTCAAACTCAATATTTGTGGCACGAAATATTCGGTTAGCTTTTGCTTAACACGCTGAAAGGACCATAAACCATCACTGATGTTAGAACTCTTTACTGTAGTAGGATTTTGCTTAGCAGGCTTTTCAGTCATCGCAAATGATAGCGTCCAGACCCTCGGAACTTGGATTGCATCGAACCGAGATAAGTTCAAATGGACCACCCTGTGGGCAGCAGCTTCTGCTGTTTTGGTATTCACCTTGGTATACGGTTGGGTTTCATCAGGAAATGGAGATATTTCCTTCGGTCGATTGACCAAGATTCCTTACCAAGAACCACAGTGGTACCACGCACTTGCTCCTCTCGCACTCGTATTGCTTACCCGCAAGGGCATTCCGGTTTCCACTTCTTTCCTCGTGCTTTCTGCGTTTGCAAGCACGTTCGTTTTGGAGAAGATGCTGATGAAAAGCATCATGGGATATGGATTGGCCGCGGTAGTTGCTTACGCTCTGTGGCTGCTCATCTCAAAAATTGTGGATGAGAAAGAGGATGTCAGTGAAAAATCAAGAAAGGTGTGGCGTGTGATGCAATGGTGTTCCACAGGATTCTTATGGTTTACTTGGCTTTCGCATGACGTGGCAAACATCGCGGTCTTTTTACCTCGTGAGCTCTCAGTGATGCAGCTCGTCTTGGTCATCGTGTTTTTCATTGCGGGTCTGGGCTATATTTTCTACAAGCGTGGTGGAAAAATCCAGGACATCGTTCTGGCAAAGCAGAGCACCAAATACGTGCGGTCTGCGACCATGATCGATTTGGTATATGCATTCTTGTTGCTCTATTTCAAGCAGCTGAATAACATCCCCATGTCCACGACGTGGGTGTTCGTAGGGTTATTGTGTGGTCGTGAACTCGCCCTGAATACTGGCTTGACCAAGAAGGGCAATTTGAAATCTATTTTCCCCATTGTGGCCAAGGATTTCTTGAAGCTAATCGTAGGGCTTTTGGTCAGTGTAGCCATTGTATTGGCCATTCATTATGGTGAGGACGCAGCTAAGGCAGACGAATCATCTCCAGCGAGCACCGAGGAGGTCGCTGTGCCGGCCGAAGCAGAGACATCTGCCGAGGTTCAGGCCGTTCCAACGGACTCGATTGCAGACTGAAATCAAACCAATTTTCTCTTTTTAATATCTACTCTGTAACAATTGAAATTATGAAGCATTCAATTCTCACTTTGGCGATTGGCTTTTTGGCCATGAGCAACTCCCTGCTAGGCCAACAAGTCATCGAAAGCACTTTCGGAAAAGGCGTCACGGTCGTGGCAGCCGACGAGAGTTTCTCCATGAAATTCAATGCACGTGTCCAAAGCTTGTTCA
>CAJWIF010000164.1 GCA_913041135.1 uncultured Flavobacteriales bacterium | reverse complement strand
CAATGCTTTGGAAGTGATGGAAGCCATTTCCTACCTCAAGGGAGAGGTGCATTCTGAGCGATTGGATGAGGTCACCCGGGCTTTGGTTGGGATGCTTCTCCAGCAGTCTGGATTGGCTTCTAGTCAAGGTGGAGCACATGCCATGGTGCAGGAAGCACTCGCTTCGGGTCGAGCAGCAGAATATTTTGGTCGTTCCGTGGCGGCAATGGGAGGTCCGATTGATTTGATGGAGGCTCCCCAGACGTATTTAAAAATAGCTTCCAAACGTCCCGTATTTGCAGAAGAACAGTTGATCGGGCAATTTGTCGACCGCATAGATACGCGGGAATTGGGTATGGCGGTCGTGGCTCTTGGGGGAGGAAGAACGTCTCCCAACCAATCCATTGATCACGCGGTCGGTTGCTCTGGGTTTATGATACCTGGGGCACAGGTGAATTCTGAAGTTCCGCTTGCTTGGGTGCACGCGCGGGATGATCGTAGCTTTGATCAAGCCTCTTCTCGAATTAAGCAGGCCTATGGCTTCAATCCGGAACATTCAAAACAACAGGGACACATGCTTTTAGAGCATTTGAAGGCTTAGATTTACGGCATGGTGAAAGTGAAGATGTTCGATGCGAAGGAGGCTAACAATTCGCCGCGCAAAGCGGCAGAAGTTCCTGTGGTGGATGCCAATGCGTTTTATGCTGTTCTTGAGTCACGCCGAAGTGTGCGCATTTTCACACAAGATCCCGTTCCCGAGGACACGATGCGTCGCTGCATGGAAGCGGCATTGAAGGCCCCGACTTCTTCGAATTTACAAACCTGGGAAATTCATTGGGTGCGGAGTTCGGAAAAGAAGCGCCTGCTAATCGAAGCGTGTTTAGGACAGCCTGCCGCTGCGACAGCGCAGGAGCTGGTTGTGTTTGTAGCGCGCCCAGATTTGTGGAAGCGCAATAATGGGTGGATGTTGGACCACCTTCAATCCTCACCGGAAACCCCAGGAAAGGCACTGCAGTATTTCAAGCAAATCACGCGCATTGTTTACACCCAGGGACCTTGGAGTCTGTTTAGACCGTTTAAGTGGATTTGGTTTACGTTGCGTGGAATTAAAAAGCCGACACCTCGAGAACCGATCCATGCCGGTCAAATGCGCATATGGGCGCACAAAACGACGGCTTTGGCTGCACAAAATTTCATGTTAGCTGCGCGTGCAGAGGGATTTGACTCTTGCCCAATGGAAGGGTTGGATTCGTATCGGGTAAAGCGCCTTTTGGGCTTGCCGCGTACCGCAGGAATTAGCATGGCGATTTCGGTGGGAAAACGGGCTGAAGGTGGGGTGTATGGCTCTCGATTTCGTTTTGACTCCTCACATTTCATTCACGAACATTAAACCGCTATGGATTGGGTTGGAACTATTGGTACATTGCTCATGCTCATTGCTTTAGAGGCTGTTTTGGGCATCGATAACTTATTGTATATCGCCATCGAATCGGGACGAGTTGCAAAGAAAGACCAGCGACGCGTTCAGCGCATTGGGATTTTGAGCGCGGTAATTTTGAGACTGCTGCTGCTACTCTTATTGATCCAATTGATTGCGCTGTTTCAAGCGCCGTTATTTGTAGTGGACTGGGGGCATGCGGTTCAAGGCAATTTCAATGGACATAGTCTAATCGCCATGTTGGGAGGCGGATTTATCGTGTATACTGCTGTGCGCGAAGTGTGGCATATGTTGGCCCACGATGAAAATGCAGGGAATGCTCAAAAGCAACTTCGGAAGCCTGCCGCTGCGATTGGTGCAATCGCACTCATGAACGTGGTGTTTTCTTTTGACTCTGTGCTCACAGCCATCGCGCTGACGGACGTTCTTTGGATCATGTCTTTGGCTATTGTCCTCAGTGGCGTTGTCATGATTTTATTGGCCAATCATGTTGCTGAATTTCTCAAGAAGAACCGCGCTTATGAGGTTCTTGGGCTTTTCATCCTATTGATAGTCGGTGTCATGCTCCTTTCGGAGGGAGGCCATATGGCGCACCTAACGTTGTTCGGAGGCGCGATCGAACCCTTGAACAAAACCACGTTTTACTTCGTTGTAACCGTGCTGATTGTAGTGGATGTTGTGCAATCGAAGTACCAGCGGAAATTTAAAAAAGGGAGTCAATAAGCACGCTTAACTCAGTCCTTTTTGGACTTAGCCCTCCTGTAGCCTGCATTGTGAACTGCAGTTACAGCTCTGCCTGAAGGGTCGACTACATTTCGAAGACTTTCGCTCCATTCCAATGCTTTTTCCGTGCTGCAAGCGACGGATTTTCCGCCAGGAACAGTAGCGGCACATGCCGCTGAGGGGAAGTGCTTTTCAAAGATGGTCCGATAATAATAGCCTTCCTTGGTGTCAGGCGGATTGATTGGGAACCGCACAGAAGCGCGCGAGAACTCTTCGTCTGTGATGTGCGACTCCGCATGATCCTTCAGGCCATCGATCCATCCGTATCCTACGCCATCGGAGAACTGCTCCTTTTGTCTCCAAAGAATTTCATCCGGAATGACACCGTCAAAGGCCTCTCGTATGATGTGCTTTTCGATGCGGTTTTCATCACTCATTTTGGCTTGAGGGTCCAAGGACATGGCATAATCCACAAAGGGCTTATGTAAAAACGGTACGCGCGTTTCGATGCCCCAGGCCATCATGGCTTTGTTTGCGCGGGAACAGTCGTATTTGTTCAAAGCCAAGACTTTTCGAACGGTTTCTTCATGAAATTCTTTCGCATCTGGAGCAAGGTGGAAGTACAAATACCCACCGAAAAGTTCATCGGCACCTTCTCCAGACAGGACCATTTTGATGCCCATAGCCTTGATCTGTCGAGCCATTAGGTACATCGGAGTGGACGATCGTATGGTGGTTACATCATACGTTTCCACATGTTTTACAACATCTTCGAGAGCATCTAGGCCCTCTTGAACGGTAAAGGTCAGCGGGTGGTGTGCTGTTCCGATGTGATCCGCAACTTTTTGCGCTGCCGCGACATCCGGGCTGCCTTCGAGTCCGATGCTAAAGCTGTGAGCACGCGGCCACCAAGCCTCTGTTTCGCTGTTGTCATCTACTCGTTTTTGAGAAAACGAC
>CAJWIF010000163.1 GCA_913041135.1 uncultured Flavobacteriales bacterium | reverse complement strand
TCAGGAAAATGAAATTCCTGCGTATTTTACAGAGAAACGATACACCTGCAATTGCCCATATTCACTCTGGCAAGTTTGATACTTGGCTCAATTCGTGTTCTTCACGCATGCAGAGTCGAATTCACAACATATTACAACCTCCGTTGACAACTTGCGTTGTCCTTAGCCATGCTTGGAAAAGCCGTCTTGAATCCCAACTTGGAGAATTGTTGGTAGTATCTAATCCGATCAGCCCTGAACTTGAGCCTCCAACCGAACCAAGAATGAAAAATAATCTCCTCCTTTTGGGAAGGAATTCTGCGGTTAAGGGTCATGATTTTGCGATTGAATTAGCCAAATATTTACGAAGTGAATTTCCCGAATTAACGCTTACTTTGACTGGTAGAACTCAAGCAATGCCAAGTTGGATTCGTGGATTAGGATGGGTCACTGAGGATGAAAAGCTCCGTTTGTTGCAGAGCTCCTCAATCTTGTTAGTGCCATCCGAATATGAGGGCCAACCAATGGTGGTTCTCGAAGCGTTGGCATGTAGTCTTCCAGTTTGTGTCAGTAACCGCTTGGTTGATATTCCTGAGGGCGTAAAAGTCGCTACGTATGGCGATGTTGAGCACTGGGGCCGGGTGATTTCAGAACTTTTGAATTCCCCACCTGATGGAACAATCTTACTCGAATCTAGTCAGCCTTACCGTATTGAAAGCATATCGAACGAATGGAAACGGGTTTACGAGTCTGCCATTGTGCTGTGAATTCCATCTTTTAGGTTGGTAATTGCTTCATCCCAGCTGCAATGTTGTTCAGCGAAAGCCCGGGCTTCCTGAGATTGGACATTGTCATGAGTCGAGAAATTCGTAAGATATTCAAGGCCGACTTCGTGGAAGTCTTCTTGGGCTGCTAGCACAAACCATGGCTTCTCCTGATCTAGTCGATGCCCCTCATGGTCCACACCAAACACGCACAAGCCGGAAGCTAGGTATTCACTTCGTTTGAGTGGACTGGCGAGAACCCATGCTGTTCGCTTCGGCATTGGTAATACTCCAATGTGACACGCAGCAATTTCTTGCGCCACAGTGGTTTGTACCATTTTGTCTTTCACCTCAATGTAGTCGACCTCAGAAGCAATAGATTGTAGATTTGCTTTGGCGTCTCCCTCTCCAATTAATTTGAGGTTGATTTGAACACCACTTTGGCGGGCTTTGTGCACAAGCATAACCGCAGCCATAATCCCACGATGGCGATCTAATCGTCCATGATAGACCATGGTAAGCACCTCATGTTTTTTCATCGGCTTGAATAAATTCATATCAACACCAGCCGGAAGGATGGAGGTTTTTTGGTGACCAATTTTCGAATCCACAAATCGTTCGTGCGCTGGTGAAACAACGAAACCGAGAACATCTCTGTCCCGGGCGATTGACCACGCCTTCCGCCACGACCGCCATTGTAACCACCCCAAGATTCCGGTATCGGCAGGGGGGCTTCGATCCATCAGTACCCATGGTATACTCATCTTTTCCAATACCGGGACGACTTGATATACGATCCGCCATTCAACAACGGCCACCGTTGAACCCTCGCCGAAGTTCTGGCCCATCAGCCAAGCGCGCATGGTCTTCCCCAGGGTTCTTGATTGGAAGCCTCGGCGCGCGTTGGTTGAAAGTGAAACATGATTGAGGGTGGGTCGTTCGGTCGACGATGAAATATCTCCATTTACGAAGGTGACTCGATGCCCTTGGGTGAGTAAGCCGCCGATGAGATTCCGTTGGGTTGCTGAACAGAGGTCCGACATGGAGCGCGCAGTCAACCAGAGAACGTGCATGCTTTTCACGCATCCTTGATGCTGTCGAGAATTTGTTGTCGGAGACCTTGTGCAAACTTAACCTGCGGAGACCATGGGGTGTCATTGACCAATCTTGCCTTTGAGCCAATCGAGCGTGTGATGTCACCAGCTCGCTCACCAGCATAATTTGGGGGTGGTACGGGTATCTCCGGAGCGACATCCGTCAATACGATATGAATACTAGACAAGAGATCCAAGAGTGAGATTTCAGTCTCCGTGCACACGTTGTAAACATGTTCTAAATCCCCCGTCCATGGTTCCGTGGCCAGCATGAGTAAAGCCCGAGCCACATCGTCAACATGGACAAAATCACGTGTCTGCAATCCGTCTCCAAATATGGTGGGCGCCTGACCACAGACGGCTAATTCAATGAATTTTGGAATCACAGCAGCATACGCACCGTCAGAACGCTGCCCAGTCCCGTAGACATTGAAGAAACGGAGTGCGACCGCTTCCATGCCGGACGCTTTCGCTTCCAAAACCTGCTTTTCATTTTGCCATTTAGAATCAGCATAGGGAGAATGAAAGGCTCCAGCATGCGATTCATCTAGCGGAAAGGCCTTGTTGGTTCCATACACGGCAGCGCTGGAAGCCATCACAAAGCGCGCGATACCATTGATTTTGCAAGCATGTAGGAGGTTATCTGTTCCACCGACATTGATTTCGAAGGTTTCCTTTGGAGCCTCCATTGAGCGTGGTACAGAAACTTGGGCGGCAAGGTGTATTACAGCATCGCATCCTTTAATTGCTGCTTTCACGGTTTCTTCATCCCGGACGTCGCCGATGATGACCTCTGCACCAAGACACTCCAACCCGTTGGCCCTAGCTTTGAGTCCGGTTGAAAGGTTGTCAAAAAGCCGGACCTTCCACCCATTTTGGATGGCTATCTTTGCTGTATGCCCGCCAATGAATCCCGCACCACCGGTTATGAGGAGCTTTGGCATGGGCCGCCCTGTGCTCGATCGTTGATGAGCCTTGGGGAGACCGACCACTTTCCTTCTTCATTTGAAGCAACTTGCTACGTCTGGTGGTGCGGTCAAAGGATGCTCCTGCAGGCACCCATGCGTCGTGCCTAGAACGCCGGTCGCTATGAACAAAGACGCCATTACGCAGGCATTTTTCCAAGGAGTCAAAAAAGTCAAACCTGATTCGTGCGTCATATTTGTTCCGTGTTACCACTATAACCCGACCACACAAACCCATACTTTGTGAATCATTCTTCCGAGAATTGGGAGCATAAAGATGCAACTTACATGTTTGCAAGCGAGTAA
>CAJWIF010000162.1 GCA_913041135.1 uncultured Flavobacteriales bacterium | reverse complement strand
ACCATTTCTCCCCAACGATTGAAGATTTGAATGTGATATTTCGTGATGCCTAATGCCGAAGGTAACCACACATCATTGAGTCCATCTTGGTTGGGGGAAAAGGCATTCGGAGCATAAAACACCGTGCCGTTGACGGCGACTTGCCCCTGCGCTGTGCTGGTGCATCCAGCGTCATTCACAACCGTTTGTGTGACGTCGAATAAACCGCCATCCGAATAGAGATAGGTCCCGTTGCAATCACTCGAACTTCCTCCATCGCCAAAATTGTAAAAGCAATCGACCCCGCTGCTGGCCAAAGATTCAAATGAAACTTGTGGATTGAGAATGTCCACTTGGTTGGGAGTGATGTCGAACCCGGCTTGTGGAATTTCTAAAATGCTGACCACATTGGATTGAGTTGATATCAATTCCTGACTACAAAATCCTCCGGTTGTCATTTCGAGTGTTACAGAAAAGGTTCCCGGATTGTCGTAAACGTGACTTGCGCTGGCTGCTGGTGATGTTGTTCCATCTCCAAAATGCCACACATAAGAAGTCGACGTTTCTGTCTCACTTAAGTTGGTGAATGAAACCAGATGAGGGGGACAACCGACATACGGTCCACCTGAAAAGGAAATGGTTGGGTCTTGGATGACCCAGATGTCTTCAGACGCAGTGACTTCACAGCCGTTTGCGACGGCTGTAACAGTAACCGTGTACGTTCCTGGTTCAGCGAACACAAGGTTTTGCACCGTTGAACCGGTGATGTTTTGATTGGTTGTCTCACCTCCGAAATCCCAGCTGTACGTCGTCCCGGCCTGATTCTCAAAAAGCGGCAGCAAAGAGAAGTTATTGGTCGAAAAGCATTCTGGATTGGGAGGCGTAAAAGCAGGATCGATTTCCGGGAAAATTTCAATTGTTGCCCATGCGGTATCAGCACATGTGTAGTCCGCTGAGGCAATCAATTGAACGGTATAGACGCCATCACTTGGATAGGTGAACGTGGGGGTTTCCTCGGTGCTTTGATCTTCGTCTCCGAATACACCAAAATCCCACCACCACGATTCACCATTGGTACTCAAGTTTTCAAAATCAAAGGTGAAGCCTTGGCAGAAAGAGCTTTGATCCGCAATGTTGGCCTCGGGCTGAGCGGGGGCTACCCAATCAAAGGTCGTCGTCGAATTGCATCCAAAATGGCTGGCAGTGAGAGAGACATCCCAAACATTGGCATTGTCAAATTGTATGCCACCCGGGTTAACCAAGTTAGAAGCTGTGGGGATGCCACCATTGAATGTCCAAGTGAGATCAGTTGAGGCGTTGAATGCTCCAAGGGCTTCAAAGGAGAAATATTCCAGGTCTCCTGCACACACAAAGTTAGAAACCGAAATTTCGGGTTCTATGGGTTCGTATACGTAAAAGATTTGAGAGGAGGTGTCCGCACAGGGCCACGAGGGATTGGCAATCAAAAGCACTTCATAAACTCCGGTATCCGGAAAAGTAAATTCGGGGTTGGACAGGGTACTGATATCTGTATCCGTACCGGGCACTCCAAAGTCCCACAGTAAATCCTGCGCTCCGATGCTGTTTTCCGAAAACTGGAGTGTCTCACCGATACACAGCTGGGCGTTGGTTTGTGGTTGAGCGGCAGAAATGATTGTCGGATCGCACATTACCACATTGAATTGAAAATCTCGCATTACCGTACTGAGCAATTCACCATCACGGTATTCCGAGACGCAAATACCAATCACATATGCTCCTGGAGTCGTAGGGAATCCGGTTACTTGTCCTGTAGCTGGGTCAATACTAAAAGGTGGGTTTGATGGGATGGGATCGACAGCACTGTAGCCACCTCCCCATGGAATGTCGGTCAAGGTGGCTGCCGGAAGAGGAAACGGGGAAGGGTCGTTGGTTGACCCTCCGTTCAAAGGAGTGCAAAACGAATAGACCAAATCATCTCCATCGGTGTCGATGGCGCTTTGATCCAAAAAGAAGTCAAAATTTGTGCAAATGGCTTCAGGGGGATACACTTGAAACTGGGGACTGCTATTCGGGTTGCTATCCGAAACGTTGGGAGGGATCTGCGTAGTGAGCGTAATGCCAACATCGCCTGGATTGGGGATGTTTGCAATGCCCGGATTGCGACAACAGCGTTGAAATATGATATCGTATCCAACAGCACTCGGAGGCAGGTTGACGGTAATCGAGTACTCCAATCGCTGCATACAAAGTTCAGGGGGCAAGATGCCGCACGGATTCTCAAGCACAGTCTCGAGCGGAGTAATGGAAGCAACAGTTAGTGGAACATCGTAAACGTTGTATTCGACGTTGTCTTCAAAAATGCCCAACATGATGGACGGATCGAGGTTGGTTCCTCCGTTTTGCCATCCACCCGGCTCTACATTGCTATTAAAACACTCTCGGTAAAAAATCAGTGAAATCAAAAAGTCGCCGTTTCCGAGGTATTCATAATACACTTCGCCACCCATGGCGTGTGCAGCTCTCGCTGAGTTTGGTGCAAACACAAACAACAGGGCTGTTCCAAGGAGGAGAGCCTTCACATAGCCTGCGCTTAAGAACGAAGTACAGGAGGGGATGCGATGTTTTTTTTGTGAGATTTTCACGTTGGAAAGTTCGGTCATAAATGTCCCAAAACCTGCACTTACAACATTTGCATTGGGTGAAAGGTTGCAACATCCTTAACTTTAGGTCGTGGAAGAACAACAAAAGCGCGTTCGTTTTGACGAAATGCCGCTGCATCCCGATGTCTTAGACGCGTTGGATGCCATGGGATTTGAAGGCGCTACGCCTATTCAAGCAGCAGCCATCCCAACGATATTGAAAGGCAAAGATTTAATGGGAGTCGCCCAAACAGGGACGGGCAAGACAGCGGCGTTTTTGCTGCCTGTCATTGATCGGATTCTTGACATGCCGGACAACGGGAAGGTCAAGGCACTAATCGTCGTGCCTACCCGCGAGTTGGCGATGCAAATTGATCAGGCAGTTGAGGGCTTCGGTTATTATGCCAAAGTCACAAGCTTGGCCATATACGGCGGAGGATCAGGACATGATTTCTCGCGGGAAAAAAAAAGCGCTAACCAAAGGGGCTGACATCATCATTGTGACACCAGGTCGA
>CAJWIF010000161.1 GCA_913041135.1 uncultured Flavobacteriales bacterium | reverse complement strand
GGCCCGAATAACTTTAGTAGTCAAACTGAAGACTTGACTGGTTTGGAATCAGGGAACTACAGTGTGACAATTACTGATGACAACAGTTGCAATGCAACTGAAACGTTTTACGTTCCACAAGACATATGCTTTGGCAATGGCGAGCAATAAGAAATACAGCCAATAAGATCTGAGATAGGAACTAGATGACATGAAAAAAGCCACGCTTGACGCGTGGCTTTTTCGTTTTGAAAGCTCCCCCTCTTGGACTTATCTCGAACCTGAAAATTGACGCTTACGCTCCCGGAATTCTAAGGCCCTGAACACCAATAACACGTGTTCGGCCAGATTGGTCGTTGTCCTCGTGCATCCAATCCCGCAAACGGGCCTTGTTGAAAATGCGATTGACCTTTTTTTGGCCGCGACGCAACTCTTTTTGTTCTTCCTCGGGCAATTGGATGATGTCACAACACGCTGTTCCGCACGTGCCCTTATAGGTCTTCGCGCACGTTGCGCATTGAATGAACAACAGGTTACAACCTACATTGAGGCAATTCGTGTGGTCATCCGAAGGTTCACCGCATTGATGGCACTGGGCGATGACGTCGGATGAAATCCGTTCAGCTCGTCGTTCATCGAACACAAAGTTTTTTCCGATGAAGCGGTTTTCCAGTCCTTGTTGGCGCACCTGACGGGTGTATTCAATGATGCCTCCCTCGAGTTGATGCACGTTGGGAAAGCCTTTGTGCTTTAGCCAAGCGGACGCCTTCTCACAGCGAATCCCTCCAGTACAGTACATCACAATATTTTCCTCTTGCTTGCCCTCTAGCATTTCTTCGACGATGGAAATCTCATCCCGGAAGGTGTCCGAGTCTGGGGTAATCGCCCCTTTGAATTTACCCACCTCGCTCTCGTAATGGTTGCGCATGTCAATGAGGATGGTATCCTCTTTGGATGTCAATTCATTGAAGCCCTTGGCATCTAGGTGCACGCCTGTATCCCTCACATCAAACGACTCATCTTCCAATCCGTCGGCAACGATTTTCTCCCGAACCTTGATCGTCAACCGGAAAAAAGAGTGGCCGTCATCGACGGCTTCATTCAGACGAATGCCCTCCAAGAATGAAATGCTATACAAATGTGTCTTGAAGTCATCGAAGAGGGCGGTCGGCACAGAGATCTGCGCGTTGATTCCTTCATGGGCGAGATAGGTTCGACCAAGGACGCCCGTGGCTTCCCAATGGATAAAAAGGTAGTCGCGGAAAAATGCGGGATTCAGAATGCGCGCATAGCAGTAAAAAGAAACGGTCGTCCGTTCCTCCTCGCCCGATTGCATCCGTTCAAGAAGCACTTTCCGATCGACCAAATTGCGCAGTTCTTGCTTCATGCGATTACAAGTCACAGGGGCCTCTCCAGCGCGGAGGGTCTCTCGATTAGAAACACAAAGATAACGTAGGTAAAAGAAGTGGCTCGTTGCATACCAAATAGCTCCATCTTCCGTTTTGAATTGGAAGTCGCAATCGCCATCAATCACCATGCTAGAACTCTGCAAAAATGTGTTGTCCCGAGTCTGTTTTGACCGCAAATTGTTTGCACGAGAATTGGCGAAAAGTGTCCGCTATTTAAAAGGGGATGAACTCAAGCAACTGCACGATTGGTGCCTTAAACAGTTCAGTCGTCGTTACCGCGAATTAATCGACAAGACCTTTCTTCAAGTCGGCGTGGCCTGACCTCGATTCCTTATGCACTGCCTGCTTTCCAGGCTTGGATATTCCGCAGCAGGCCTTCATAACCGGTCCGTTTGACTGGACTCTTCTTAAAGACCTCTTTAAAAACCTCTTCGGTGAGGTCAAGCCAATCCGAGCGCTTCATCCCCAACACCGCCTCATGGGGCTCAAAAGCGGGCTCATTGTGCTTGGTGGCATGCCGATTCCAAGGGCAGACTTCCTGGCAGATATCACAGCCAAACATCCAATCTCCCAACTGTTTCGCAGCCGGCTCCGGAATGGCTCCGCGCAATTCGATGGTGTAGTAGCTAATGCACTTCGATCCGTCCACGACTTCAGGCTGGATGATGGCACCCGTTGGACAAGCATCCAAGCAGCGCGTGCACGTGCCGCAGTGATCCGTGGTCGGCGCATCAGGTTCCAACGCCACGTCGATGATCAGCTCCGCAATGAAGAAATAACTTCCCATGGACTTATTGAGCAATAAACTGTTCTTACCCACCCAGCCCAATCCGCTTTTCGCCGCCCAAGCCCGTTCATGCACGGGCGCAGAATCCACAAAAACACGCCCTTCGACAGCACCCCATTCTTGCTGCATGGCATTCATCAAATCCTTTAGCTTTCGCTTCAATACGAAATGGTAATCCTCACCGAGTGCATAGCTCGCAATTCGAGGAACATCCGGTGCTTCCGCTCGATCTGGATTGTGGTAGTTAAAGAGCAAACTCACCACGGTCTTTGCACCGGGAACCAGCTTTCGCGGATCCAACCGCAAATCCATGTTGCGCTCCAAATAGGCCATTTCTCCTGCATACCCGCGTTTCAGCCATGTTTCGAGCCGATCAGCTTCTTTATCCAAGAATGCTGCGCGCGAAACACCGACTTGTGCAAATCCCAGAGACTGGGCTTCTTGGACCAACCACTGTTTTCTAGTCGATGCTACGTGATCGGCCCTGCTCATGGCTAATCAACAAACAACGACCCCGATCCAGATTGCGTTTTTCGGCCTAGGTGTTCATAGGCCGCGGCCGTGGCTTGCCGGCCTCGGGGAGTGCGTACCAAAAGTCCTTCTTGGATTAAAAACGGCTCGTACACTTCCTCCAACGTACCCGGGTTTTCACCAATGGCCGTCGCAATCGTAGTCGCTCCCACAGGACCACCCTTGAACTTGTCGATGATGGCCAACAATATGCGGTTGTCCATTTCGTCCAAGCCCTTGCGATCCACGTGCAACGCATCCAGCGCATACTCCGTAATTTTCTGGTCAATGACACCGTCTCCCTTGATTTCCGCAAAGTCCCGCACTCGGCGCAGAAGGGCATTTGCAATTCGAGGGGTGCCCCGGCTGCGCGATGCAATCTCATAGGCGGCAGAATGTTCAATGGGGATGTTCAGAATGCCCGAACTCCGCTGCACGATA
>CAJWIF010000160.1 GCA_913041135.1 uncultured Flavobacteriales bacterium | reverse complement strand
ATCGATGGGTTTTCAAGGTTCAGGTCCGGTCCAAAGACGTCACGGGTATTTCACAGCGGGGCGGTTGATTCCAGTCAATAGCGCGGTGGATTTTCGAGCTGCGGCGTTGATGAAAAAAGTTCAAGGTGCGCCCATGACTGTGGATGTCAATGCGGAATTGTGGTTTGAGCAAAGTGTGTCCATCGGTGCGATGATGCGCTGGAAAGAGGGCTTCGGCGTTCAAGCGACGTACCGACATCAGATGCAGTGGCGTTTTCACTATGCCGTTGATTTTCCATTGAATGGATTGGCCAATCGAAATTTTGGCTCCCACGAAATTGGTTTGACTTGGGATTTCGGACGTAAACCCATTGCCTACCAAAGCCCTCGATACTTCTAATGAAGCACCTTTTACTCACTTTGGTGTTGGTGTTGATGGGTAGCCAAATTTCGGCCCAGTTTTCGCGTGAAACATTGGCTGTAGAAATGATGGATCGCTGGCGTTATGCAGACGCTTATCCTATCTGGGCGGATTTAGCTCAGGAGTCTTTCGCTTCTGATAGCACACGTTGGGATTGGGTTCGATTGGCTTCTGAGTCCTCCTTTCAGGCTGATTTTACCGATGAGGCATTGCGATGGAATGATACATTGGTTGCCAATGGAATGGCGGATGTGGCGGATTGGTTGCGGCAGTTCGAATTGCTACGTTTGACAAACCACTATGAGCGTTTGCCTGAGTCCATTGCTACGGCGCGTATCCAATTTGATGCCGACTCTTTGCTCAGTGCTTGGGAACTGGAAATCCCTATGATTTTATCCATGATTGGAGACAGCGTGCCGTATCGAGTTGAATGTTTGCGACCATTGGCTGAAGCGGAAGAGTTTTCAGCCTTTCCGTTCAAAGGCGGTCTGGTCTATATGTCGACCGGATTGAATGGCGGATTTTTGCCTCAGCGTGATGGATGGACGGGCCAGTACTACACAGAGTTGTCGTTCATTGAGGACGAATCCAACCCGTATCGAGAATACACCTGGTTTGAGCAGATTCGAAATCGTGATTTGTTCATGGAGTTGGGGCGAACGACGCTGCACGACGGTCCTGTAGCTTTTGATAGCGATGAAGACTTCGCAGTTGTGACGCGCAATCACATTGAGCTGGATACCACGGATCGGGCTGTACGATCCCGTTTGCAGATCCAATTCTACTTGGAGCGAGAGGGCGCGTGGCAGTTAGCAGACTCGTTTGCATGGAATGATCGGCATTATTCGGTGGCGCATGGAACCTTTGATTTAAATGATGATTTGATCTTTGCGTCGGACATGCCAGGCGGCTTTGGTGGAATGGATTTGTATCGCTCCGTTTGGAAGGATGCCGGATGGTCTCAACCAGAAAACTTAGGGCCAGTGGTGAATACGGCGGGCAATGAAGTATTCCCCTTTGTGTCAAAAACGGGCGCATTGTTTCATAGTTCAAACGGGCATTCAGGCCTTGGTGGATTGGATATTTATGTTTACCGTGATGGTGCCAAAGAGATTGAACATTTGGGAATCCCGATCAATTCCCATGCGGATGATTTCTCGTTTGTGTTTGATGAAAAGTTGGGGAAGGGTTGGCTTTCATCCAATCGATCGGATAGTCAAGATGCCATCTACGAGATTGAAGGAGCTCCTTCAGCAGGGAGCTTGTTGATTGAAGTGCGGGCCTGTGATGGTTCGCCAATGGCCGATACAGAAGTGAAAATTCAAGAAGCGAATTGGGGCGGTGTTTTGCGTGCGACTACCGATGCAGAGGGCCGCGCTAGCTTTGATGTGATGCGTTCTCGGGATTACGAGGTCACTTGTGATGCGCTGCCTGGGATGGAGGCTCCGCCCATTATTCGTGTGGAGATGCCTGATTCGGCTTCTTACTCAGCGACACTCGATTTGAACTTTGTCAAGCAGATCAATCAACTCGTGGTCCAGAACCTTGAAGGGGTGCCGCTGGCCAATGCCTTGCTTTCGTTTGAAAATCGCGACGGAAAACGATTGAATCGGGTGACCAATGAAAACGGGTTGTTTGAATGGAATGATGAAATCGGCCTTGAATACTGGAGGGTGTACGTTTCATTGATCAATTATTGGGATGGCTACCAAGAGTTTGACGCTCCTCCTTCAGGATGTGCGATGTCCATTCAGAAGACGATTCAATTGAGGCCCGTCACAAAGCAAGACGAGCGCATTTCTTTGGAGAACATCTACTACGATCTCGATAAATACAACCTCAGGCCCAAGGGGAAGCGTGAGTTGGATAAGGTGGTGGCGTATATGGAATCGCATCCCGCCATTCGAATTGAATTGTCTTCACATACAGATTGCCGGAATTCAAGTGGTTACAATGAAACACTTTCTCAGAATCGAGCCCAAAGTTGTGTTGATTACATCGTGAGCAAGGGCATTTCGGCTAGGCGCATTGTCGCCATGGGCTACGGTGAACGGGTCTTAGTGAACCAGTGTTCGGATGATTATGCCTGCGAGTGCAATGAGTATCGATCAGGATGTCAGAGTTGTGATGAAGCTTTTCATCAGGCCAATCGCCGGACAGAACTGAAGTTATTGGGAGACCAATGATCTCCTTTTGAATTTTCAATGAAGCAAACATGCGTTTAAGTCCTCCCCATGAAAAATCAGTTGTCAAGGCAGTCCATTTCAATGGTCTGTTGACTGCATTTCGATTGGCCGGATTGCCCTTGCTTCTGCTGTTGATGAGTGCGCTGACATGGGGCGAGGTGATGGGCCAAACCGTGTTGGGTTCGATTCCTGAAGCGGATGACGGGATCATCTCTGTGTGTGCCGGATCGACCATTTTGTTTAGCGATGATACTCCTGCTGGCGAATTGAGCGGAGCCACCACGTTTTCATGGAGCTTTGGAGTTGGGGACGATGCTAACACGGCGGGACCTCATGCCGTGACGTACGCAGATCCTGGAACCTATGAGGTGGAATTGACCATCATAACCTTGGATGGAGAATCGAATTTAGGGTCTTCGACTTTGACCGTTGAAGTTGGTGAAGCGCCAGATTTGATTCCAACGTTGGGAATCGGTAACCCTTGCACGATGCTTATTGATACGTTGGGTACCGTTGTTTTTCAGACGCAAAATGGCGACGCGAGCTGTACTTGTACCTTCAGTTCAGCAGGTCCTGCAATTTCCATTCTTGATACGGATCAATATCCAGATGGCACCATCTCTCAAATATGGTGGGGTGGAGCGGGTTCTTTAGCCAATGGTGGTACCTCCGCGTATACCGAGCAGACGGGCTTTCCCACTTTTCAAGATAGCCTCAGTGTATTCAATGGTCAGGGAAGTTCGCTCG
>CAJWIF010000159.1 GCA_913041135.1 uncultured Flavobacteriales bacterium | reverse complement strand
GAACCAAACCAATCTACCGACGCCAACTTGAATCCGGCATGAGCACCAGCAGCAATTGCCAAATCCACGTAATCCGACTCGCTTCCAACGTGCCACCCTGACGGACAGATGTCATCATTTGCAATGGCGTTTGGACCGTAAAAACCGGTGGCCATTTCGAGTTCTGCGAGTTCTTGGAAACTGGCATTGTCGTCTGAGTTCAGGTAGTGATCAGCTGCCAGTTCTGAATCACCACCAATGGCTTCCCCTTCCGCAGTGAACGGCGAGTTCAAGTTGGAGAGGAACCAACAACGATTGCCGATGGATCCAATGGGATAGTCCGTTCCGTGGTAATTGATGGACGAGAGTTCACCGCAGTGGTTTTCTGCTGCTGATGGGCTTGCATCAGTCAGGAGGCTGTCAATCAAATCTCCCTGTTCTTGCAATGTGCTGGCTATGGAAGCAATCCACAAGGAAAGAGGAATGGAGTCGATGGTCAATTCACTGCCTTCCCATTCCAAGCCGAAATTGCTCAACAACTCGAGCAGGTCGACAGTGCCGATCAGTTCATCGTTATCGGAGTCAGGATTGTACGGCAATTCGACAACAGGACTTTGAGCCTGTAGAAGAACAGTAAAAAAACAAGTGATGATGGTCAAGAAAAAGCGCATGATCAATGGGCGTTCATATGGTTCTCTATATAAGATACGAAAGAATGCAGCGTTTTTCAATACCGCTTTTGTTCGCATGAGCGCTTTCACAGGCGTGGCATTGATCTTCGAAGCCCTTGCTCTGATTTCGCACCTTCAACATTTGGGCGCATTGATGCCACTGTTGTGCGAGGCTCGCCGATCGGTAAGCCGCATTGCGTAAACTCCGCCTCAGAGCAAGCTGTACAATCCAGCTCCCAGGAGCGCGCCCGCAATTGGTCCTGCGACAGGAATCCAAGCATATGACCAGTCGCTATCTCGTTTGCCTGATATTGGCAGCACGAAGTGGGCAATGCGCGGTCCCAAATCCCGTGCAGGATTGATGGCATATCCCGTGGGCCCACCCAATCCCATACCAATGCCGGCAACGAGCAAGGCCACTGGCAATGCGTCCAACGCTCCGAGGGAAGTCGTTGGGGCGGATGCTGCCAATGCCCCAAAGGCAAGCACAAACGTGCCGATGAGCTCCGTCAAAAAATTCGAAAACGTATGACGAATGGCCGGCGAAGTGCTAAAAACGCCGAGCTTGCGATCCGGATCTTCGGTGGCTTCAAAGTGCAAACGAAAGGCGGCCCATGTGCCCACGGCCCCGCAAAACGCTCCGGCCATCTGGGCGGCGATGTAACCTGCAAGTAGGCCACTGTCCAATTGGCCAAATGCGGCGAAAGCAATGGAAATAGCAGGATTCAGATGCCCGCTTCCCCCCAATTCAATGGCGGTATACACGCCGAGGAAAACGGACAAGCCCCAGCCCCAGGACATCAGCATCCAACCAGCACCTGATCCCTTTGTTCGAGCCAAATCCATATTAGCATTCACACATCCGCCCATCAACATGAGCAAAAAGGTTCCGAAAAATTCACCGAGGTAAGGAGCCATGCGAGGTGCGGTAATGGAGTTGTATTTCTCAATGCCAAAGATAGCAATGGATTATGGATAGAAAAGTGATTGGGCGGTTCGTTATCATCCCAAATCGCTTGTGCTGCTTGTGTTTGGGGGCGATGGCATCATTGGTAACAATTCGATAACATGAATCACGGAGATAAGCCGGTCTAAAGGTCAAAGATTTGCAGTGTAAAATTAAAATCCATCTTCGCTTTTTCCAGCGCAGACAGAACACAAATTAATACTGATGTTAGAACTCTTTACAGTCATAGGATTTTGCCTCGCAGGATTCTCCGTAATCGCCAATGACAGCGTCCAGACCCTTGGGACTTGGATTGCATCAAACCGAGATAAATTCAAGTGGACCACCCTCTGGGCAGCAGCTTCCTCTGTATTGATATTCACCTTGGTGTACGGTTGGGTTTCATCTGGAAATGGAGATATTTCTTTCGGCCGATTGACGAAGATTCCATACCAAGAGCCACAATGGTACCATGCTTTGGCGCCTCTGGCCCTTGTGTTGCTTACCCGCAAGGGCATCCCTGTATCGACGTCTTTCCTTGTGCTTTCTGCGTTTGCGAGCACGTTTGTTTTGGAGAAGATGCTGATGAAAAGCATCATGGGGTATGGTTTGGCTGCCGTAGTCGCCTATGCCTTGTGGTTGCTCATTTCAAAAATAGTGGACGAGAAAGAGGATGTAAGTGAAAAATCCAGGAAGGTGTGGCGTGTGATGCAATGGAGCTCCACGGGTTTCTTGTGGTTTACTTGGCTTTCTCACGACGTGGCAAATATCGCTGTCTTCTTGCCGCGTGAGCTGAGCGTGGTGCAACTGGTGTTAGTCATTGTATTTTTCGTTGTTGGTCTTGGCTACATTTTCTACAAAAGAGGTGGAAAAATTCAGGACATTGTCTTAGCAAAGCAAAGCACCAAGTATGTGCGGTCTGCGACTATGATCGACCTGGTTTACGCATTCTTGCTCCTCTATTTCAAGCAGATGAACAACATTCCTATGTCCACGACATGGGTGTTTGTTGGATTGCTCTGCGGCCGTGAACTTGCGTTGAATACAGGCTTGACCAAGAAAGGAAATCTGAAATCTATTTTCCCCATTGTGGCCAAGGACTTCTTGAAGCTCATCGTCGGTCTTTTGGTGAGTGTAGCCATTGTCTTGGCCATTCATTACGGTGAAGATGCAGCCAATATGGACGAAGCAGGTTCAGCAAGTACCGAGGAAGTAGCTGCGCCTGCCGAAGCAGAGACGTCTGCCGAGGTTCAGGCCGTTCCAACGGACTCGATTGCAGATTGAAATCAAACCAATTTTCTCCTGTTAATATCTACTCTGGAACAATTGAAAGCATGAATCATTCAATTCTCACTTTGGCGATTGGCTTTTTGGCCATGAGTAACTCACTGATTGGGCAACAAGTCATCGAAAGCACTTTCGGAAAAGGCGTCACGGTCGTGGCAGCCGACGAGAGTTTCTCCATGAAATTCAACGCACGTGTCCAAAGCTTATTTATCACGGAAGTGCCGGGCATGGATTTCAATGCGGTGGAGACCAACTGGCTGATCCGTCGGTCACGACTAAAGTTTTCCGGATTTGCGCACCACCCCAACTTGCAGTACAAAATTGAGTTGGGCTTGTCCAACCGAGATCACGGGGGCGAGGTGCCACAGACCAACAACACCTCCAACTTGATTCTCGATGCGTTTGTGCGCTGGAAAGTTGCAGGCAACTTTGAGGTATGGGTGGGACAGACCAAATTGCCGGGCAACCGTGAGCGTGTGATTTCC
>CAJWIF010000158.1 GCA_913041135.1 uncultured Flavobacteriales bacterium | reverse complement strand
CGCCAGGATGGAATTGGATTTCATTCAACGTGAAGAGCGATAGCCTCAAGAGCATCCCGGCTGCGTTTAGCGGAATTCCGACTGCAGACATATTGGAAGTGAAGAACCAGACTCAAGTTGCCCAGACGTACAATGGGGAGTGGGCTTTGGTTTCCAACGCAGACAGCCTTGGGCTCGACGATATGTTCCAAGTGAAGATGGCCACAACAGTGCCATCTGACACGGTATGGACGTTGCATCTACAAGGTCCGATTCCAGATCGCATAGCCGATGCACAATCGGTTGTCAAAGGATGGAACGCGTTGGGCTACATGGCACAGCGAGAGCTGTCCGTTGGCGCAGCGTTGCAATCGTTGTGGGATGCAGATTCGGTATTGACGGTCAATGATGTCGTGAAATCCCGTTATGATGGCTTCGCCATGTATGCTGGAGGTGGAGATTGGTTCGGTTCGTTGACGCACATGACGCCTGGTCAAGGTTACAAGCTGCAGTTGATGCGTGCTGATGCCGCCGCAGGGGATACTATCGGTGTCTTGCACTATCCAGTCGATGCGATGACGGCAGGGTACGAGTACCGTGCTGCGACTCCAAAGCCGGATGTGTGGCCTGAAGATTTCCAATCGTTGGAGTCTAGCCACAACATGGTGGTGTCTCTGGATCTTCCGGACTATGTGCCGCAGACCATGGATGACGTTGTTGGAGTGTTCAGCTTCGATGAGGTTGCCCAAGCGTGGCAATGTGTTGGTCAAGCCTACCCACGTGACTTCTTTGGTCATCGTCGGTACTTCGTGACGGCATTTGGTCGTGCGATGGAGACGGACACACAACTTCAGTTCCGCTGGTACTCTGGATTTACAGATGGCGCGATGGAAGCACGTGAAGTAGAACTGTTCGCTCCTGATGGAATGACCGGTACCATGGATGAGCCGTTGGAGCTTCACTTCAGGGTTGGCGATGGCATCGATTCGGAAGCTTCGGCCTTTGAAAATGCGGTCAGTGCCACGGAAGGAGACCTATTGGAAGTGTATCCAAATCCGATGACCTCGAGTTTCACGCTGCATTATCGTGGTACTGAAATCGTAGAGCAAATCCGCTTGGAGGATGCTACGGGCAAGTTGGTCCGACTCTTGGATTGCTCTCAACTCCAACGAATGGACGATGGGTCGGACGCTGTCCGCGAAGCCGTTTGCACGTGGGAGGTGTCGAATTTGAACAATGGTGTTTACTTCATTCACCTGGTAACAGATCAGGGTGCGCAACGCGTGCGAATCCTGAAGATGTAAGGCCGGAATAGAACACGATTGTTATGAAACAAGACAACTCATTCGGACTGTGGTCCCTTGGCTTTGCGGTCCTTGTATTGTTCCTTCCTCTTCTGGGGTTGGGGCAATGCGAGGCCCCCATGGGCATTGATAATTTGGGCTCAAAAGGCAACGTTGGTTTTTTGATTGGTCAATCTTTTGTGGCCGACGGAACAGGCGAAATATCAACCATCACCTTAGGTGTTTGTGACGGAGTTGATGCCCAAATTGTGGTGCGCGAGTATTCCTCGAATGATTGGAACGCAGGGAATGTCTTGGAGACTTCGCAGCTTGTCGCTGCGACTTCTTCTTCGGGCTCCTATTGTTTGGTATCCCAATACGGATCGAGTCATTACGCCACCGTCACCTTTGAGTTTGAAAGTGTAAATGTTGAGTCAGGAAATGAGTATGTCATTGAGTTGATCAGCGGTGTAGCGATAAACAGCTCAAGTGCATACGCCGATGGGTTTGCCTATGGCTCTGGAGGGGCAACCGGCACGGATCTGTGGTTTGAAGTGGTTGGATGTGAAGATGAAACCTTAGTGTTTGGGTGCACGGATTCTGCTGCATGCAGCGGATATGACGACACAGCTACCGTTGATGATGGTTCTTGTCAATACGCAGATTGCAATGGGGTGTGTGGAGGTTCAGCCTCGGTAGATAGCGATTGCGGATGTGTCGGTGGAACCACGGGTCTCGAAGCCGGATACTGCTTGGGATGCACCGATGACACGGCTTGCAATTTTGATGCTTCTGCTGCTGTTGATGATGGAAATTGCGCCGTGCTGGACTGCAACGATGTCTGTGGAGGTAGCGCTGTCATAACTGATTGCGGTTGCGCTGGAGGTACAACGGAGGTGGATCCGTCGCTCTGCGTTGATGGATGTTTGGTGGATCAGATGGCCAATGACGGGAGCTCATGCAACCAGTCATTTTTCATTGGGCAAAGCCTGGTGGTCGAAACAACTGGGTGGATCAAATCGTTGGAAGCGTTGAGCTGTTCGGGTTCTGATGTGCAAATTGTTTTGCGTTCTGCACCGCTTTCTGGGGGAGCTTGGAATTCGGGTATGGCGAGGGATACGTCCAATATAATTGTAGCCACCTCAGGTAATTCCACTTGCGCTCCAAGTAGTAATGGAAGCAGTTATTATGGGTACAAAAACTTTGTGTTCGAAGACATCAATAGTCAAGGGTTTCCTGTTGAAGCAGGTGATACCCTCGTCGTGGACTTTCTCGCAGGGTTTGCTATGGCAACCTGCACGGCTGATTACACAGCAGGGCAGGCAGTTTCTAGTTCGGGTGCATTTGACGCATCCAAAGACATCGGGTTTCGCTTGAACATTTGTGAAGATGAGACCGTCGTTTTGGGTTGCATGGATGCCAACGCATGCAACTACTTGGCAGGCGCAACGTATGACGATGGCAGCTGCGCTGAATTGGATTGTTCGGGTGTGTGTGGAGGAACGGATGTGATGGGTGACGCCTGTGATTGCGATGGCAACGCGCTGGACGCGATTGGTGTTTGCGGAGGTTCTTGTGCTGCTGACACAGACAATGACGGAATTTGCGATGATGTCGATGCGTGCGTAGGAGTTTTGGATGCATGTGGAATTTGCGGTGGTCCAGGGGCTATTTACGCTTGTGGCTGTTCTGAAATCCCTGAAGGTGATTGCGATTGCGATGGAAACGAGTTAGATGCTTGTGGTGTGTGCAATGGCCCCGGAGCGATTTATGAATGTGGATGCTCCGATTTCCCGGAGGGTGATTGTGATTGTGATGGGAGCGAGGAGGATGCCTTGGGTGTTTGCGGAGGTTCTTGTTCCGCAGATGCAGACAACGATGGCATTTGTGATGATGTCGATACCTGCGTCGGGGAGCTGGACGCTTGTGGTGTTTGCAATGGCCCAGGTCCAAACTCGGGCTACGATTGCGATGGAACTTGTTTGAACGACATAGACTCCGATGGTGTTTGCGATGCATTTGAAATTAATGGCTGCATCGACTCCTTGGCTTGCAACTATGATGATACGGCTACGGACGACGACTCCAGCTGCACATATGCGGCCTCGGGTCTCGACTGCTCAGGCGCTTGCTTGG
>CAJWIF010000157.1 GCA_913041135.1 uncultured Flavobacteriales bacterium | reverse complement strand
GATTGTCTCCAGTAAGGTCGTCGTTTGCAACCGGTTGCGGCTCGCTTGCGCACCCGACTCTTCACGCACTCGACCGCCATCGATGGTAGCTTGGACACTGCCGACCACCAACTGCACTCCAAGCTTCTCAACCAATGCATCCCGGAAAGCCAAGGCCTCTGGAAAATTGTGCCCAGTATCAATGTGCACCAGCGGCATGGGGATGCGCGCGGGAGCGAAGGCCTTCGCTGCGAGGTGGGTCACCACGATGCTGTCTTTCCCTCCGCTGAATAGAATGGCGGGTCGTTCGAATTGGGCGGCTACCTCGCGGAGCACGAAGATCGATTCCGCTTCAAGTTCGTCCAAGTGGTCCAATTGGTATCGCTGACTCATTGCGTACAAAGTTCGCTTTAATTCGTCGCTCTTCCCAATTTGCCAAAGCGGTACCATACTCGCTTATGGAAATAGCAGAACCCCATTTTCAGGATGCGTTTCGCGATGGCAATGCTAGTTGCTTTTTGAACCGCCTGCGCGTCATCTTGAAAGAAAAACCAAGCCGGCACGAAGGTCGAAGCTGAAGCGATTATGTGCCAGGGGAATGACTTGAAGAGGTTTCGAATGCGTGATTTTTTGAGCGGGGCAGGGGATCAGACGTTGTTGGTGACCTCTTTGGGCGTGGGCGAGGAAGCGTGAGATGACTGCCTCAGATTTTAGAGGGATTCCATGTATTCAACTTCCTCCGTGTAAACGCGCATGTGCTGTCGTGCTACCTCAACGCCTGTGAATTGGCGGGCGTTGAGGTATCCCGATTCGACAATGGACTCAGCCAATTCCCGATTGGTCAACAGTTGCTCCAAAGCCGCTCTGATGGCATCGGTGTCCATGGGGTCGACCAAAAGCGCGCCGTCACCTGCATTGCTCTTCATGGGTTCAATGGCTGATGTAACGCACGGTTTGCCTAAGGTCTGGGCCTCAATCAGGGGCATTCCAAATCCTTCATGTGTGGACACGAATACCACAGCATCGCAGTGCAGATACAATTGCTCAAGTGCATCATCAGAGACATTGGTATGAATGGAATGACTCAGCATTCGATTCGCGTTCAACGCTGCTACCTCCTCTGTTTCGTGCCCCACTATGGCGAGATGACAGCCCAATTGTTCGCAGGCTTTCCACACACGATGCAGGTTCTTATTCGGCGCCGTTCCAATTTGCAGAACGATCTTTTTGTCTGTCTCGTAGGGACGAGGACTGCGGGCATGCCCGGATTTTTTACGGATTGCAGCCGGAATGACCAAGCGCCGCTGATCGCGTCGCTTCGGAACGAGGTGATTCAATCGCTCAAGGGTTTGGTGGGATACGCAGATGACGGTATCACAAAAAATCAGGGGAAATTTGAACCAAATCAAGAGGAGGAGCCACCGTTTGAACGCGGAATGCGCAGGGTCTTGAACATGGCCTACGTCATGAACCGTGAGCAGGCGTCTCTTTGACCTCAGGAAGGGCAACACATAATTGATGTCGCCGGTAACATGGGCTAGATTGGTTCGAACGTTGAGTGCCCTAGCGCAATTTTTGATCATGGACCATACCCCATTTGTGGACAATGGCACAACGGCTGATGTGATGACGAAGGGGCACTCAAGTTGCCCGCTAAATCCGGATTCGATGGCATCAAAGCACCGTTCAATGCTGTGATTTGAATCAATTCTTGGTTGTCGCTTCACCCACGTTACCGTTCCGCTCATAAATCTGGACTGTGTTGTGGATGGTGCGTTGATTCAGTCATTGGGGTTCTGACTTGAACAGTGCGAAAGGTATAACTCGTTACCGAATATTCAGTTTTGGCGCAATGACAAAACGACCCGTCTGGACTTTTGGCGAATAATGCCATCGATTCAAACCTTGGATCAGAAATCGACACGCAATGTTTAGTTTTTCAAGCGTCCATCCGCCCCGTCAACTGCTTTCGAGCGAGGTAATAGCCGTAAACAAAGAAGGGGAAGCCATTCAGAATGAAATTGCCCTGGCGAAGCAACTGGAGCAAAATGGTAACGAGGAAAGCTGCGCTGATCATTTTGAGCACCAAACCATCGATGTCCGTATTGGATACCACGAAGTAATTGCCTACGAGAAAGAAGAGGGTGATAAGGATGCCGAAAAGCCCCAGTTCAGAGGCGATGCGTAAGAACATGCTCGAGGCATCCGGAGCGTTTTGTTCAGCATAGGAGTATAACGCTGTGTCACGCAGGATGGTGTATTTCTTGGTGGCGGCAGCGTGCGACCCGAGGCCCGTGCCGAAGAGCGGGTTGCGCCTGAAGTTTTCCCATGTGATCACGGCGTGGTTGTATAGAATCGCACTCGATCCATGGACGTTGCCTTCGGCCAATGCGGATGTGTTTTGAAGTCCATCAAGGCGGTCATTGACCTCGGGAATGGACTTGGCAGCATACAGCAGGGCGAAAATCACAAGTGGAGTGATGAGCAATGCTTGGACTTTGCGCTTGATCAGCAGGTGGAGTACGATAGAAATGATCAAACCTGCAAACGCCATGGCGCTGTAAGTGAATGTCAAGGCGATGAGAATAAATACGGCGGCATAGCGGCTGAACCAAAGGCCGTGCTCTTTGAGGCGCAAGGCCAAATTTGTTTCCCCGAAAAACAGACTCAGCAATGCAAAGAACCCCGCGGGGGCTATCGCATTTGCGAAATACGTCGGCTCTCCGAGTGTTCCGGTGATCCGGATGCCGATAATGGCAGGCGTTCTTGGAATGTGTACGAAGTAGCTGATCAATTCATAAAATCCGAACGGAAAGATGTTATCTACAAAGACCAATAGCCCTAGTGCCGAAATGATTACGGCCCCTGTTAAATAGATTCGAAAGCCCTTGATGACGTCTTCCCCGAGATATTGCCAGAGGTACCAGTAATAGAGGTAAGGCAGCACAAGACTCCCGAAAGCCTTGATGAATTCGCCTTGTTCAACGATGCCATTGAGGAAGCCTAAACTGCCGATACCCCCCACCAGACCTAACATCAGAGCGACACGAACTGGAAACTGATATCGCATCACGAAGAATGGCAACAGAACGTACATGCAGAGGAGCGGTCCGTAACCTAGCGGCCCCGGAAAGAGCTGGAACGAATACCGGAACATGAAGATATCCATGAACGGAAAAGCCACCAGAAAGAAGGCCCAAACTCGTTGCGTCAAGTTCTTTTTTACAGCAGAAACTGGGAGGTGGGGAACTGCCAAAGATTGTTTTGTGTTTCCTTTCGCGCTTTCTTGGAGCATCTGTGCAAAAGTGCGAAATTTGAAGAGATGAACGAGAAAAATCAACAGGGTCAATTACGGTTGCTTTTTCTTTCCGACGGTCTGGCTCCTTTTGTGACGGGAGGAATGCAGCAGCATTCTGCCCTGTTGGTCAAATACATGGCTCCATTGGTCGGGCACATCACCTT
>CAJWIF010000156.1 GCA_913041135.1 uncultured Flavobacteriales bacterium | reverse complement strand
AGTGTTGCCTCGGATAAAAACAGCCCGCCCATCGGGCTCCCCGATTGTTGTGCCGAAGCCGTCCGACAAACTTCCTGCTCCGATTAGAGGGCACAGATCGTCCAACTGCCCTGTGCTGGGTTCGCACAAGGTGAGTCCTTGGGAGGCACTGATTAAAAACATTCCTCCCGTCGCAGCTGAACTATGCGTGTCCACAGCACCAAAGCCATGCAAAGCGAAGGGCAATGCAATGATGGGGCCAGCAGCGCCCGTAGTGTAATTCCATGAGCGCAAACGATCGCTTTCTGTCGCCGCATTTCGTTCCCATAAAACCAGTTGATCGCCGGAGAAAACAGCGTCAACGGGGCTCCAGGGAGCTTCGGTAAAGCGTTCAAATAGAAGTTGTCCTGATTCTGATATCGCTACCAACCCTCCAGCGTGCACTACCAAAAAACCGGCTTGAGGTTTGAGCAAGTGCATGCGCCGAATGAACGGTTCAGCCCCTTCAGAGGTTTGGTCAGTCCACGAGCCAAGGGGCTGGCCGGTCAGCGCATCTAGCAAGGTTACGGTCGCTTCTTGCACATGGCCAAGAGCGATTGTGTTTTGGCGAATGGCCAATGAAGAACTGAAGGGAAGTCCTTCAAACACGACAGGTGATTCGCTGGGATTTGATCGCACGATTACGTGGGATGTGCCGTTTGACTCTTGGGTCAATGCGACTGTTGTTTCGGGGATGTCATCTGACCCCGTATAGTCAAAATCTTTGAAAGCGGCTGCACGATTTCCAGCGGCGTCGTCTACCACTACGGCGAGTGTCATGGTGCTTGTACTCCATTGTGGGGCATTCAATAAAAACGGAACCACCAACGTGTCAGAGGAGCGTCCTTGCCAGAGCCCTGCCTGAGATGTCATGACATTGACGCCATTCTCTGACCTCAATTCAACGCGCCAAATCCCGCCATCTTCACGGTCGTCTTCGGCGATGAATTGAGCAAAAAGCACCTCGCCAAATGAAACGTCACTCCCATCATACAACGGATTGGTGATTGTTACAGCTGGTGGTGTTTTGTCGCGGTTGAGACAGGATGTGAGCGTCAAAACAACGGAAAGAAGGACCAACCATTGAATCCGCTTCAACCCGCTTTTGAAATTGTTCATGGTGCGAATTTACAGGGCAGCGGGCGTTGTTGGAAACGTTGTCAATGCGTTGTGGATTATGAACCGTGAAAACCCATGAGGGGTCGTTACCTTCACACCCCTATTAGCCATGAACGAATACAATCCCGCCGATACGCCGACTGCTCGAGGTCGTGCCCGAACATCCAGTGCTGTGCCTGCACATGAGGTCCTAGGAAAGTTGCAACCTCAAGCTTTGCAGCTAGAGGAGGCTGTTTTAGGTGCCATGATGATGGAGCAAACGGCGGTCAACTCAGTGATTGATGTCTTGAAGCCGGAGAGTTTTTACCGGTTGGCTCACCAGCATATTTACACCGCCATTGTCGATCTATTCAATGATTCTGAGCCGGTAGATTTGTTGACGGTAACTGAGACGTTGCGTAAAAATGGCAACCTACAACAGGTGGGTGGTGCTCAAGCTGTGGCTCAATTGACCTCGCGTGTTGCGAGTACAGCGAACATAGAAGCACACGCTCGAATTGTTGCACAGAAATACATCCAACGCGAGTTAATTCGAGTTTCTGCCAACATTACTCAGAAGGCATTTGAAGAGACAACCGATGTCTTGGACTTACTTGATGAAGCGGAAACGCAGCTTTTTGACGTGGCACAAGGCAATATTCGGAAGAGTTACGAATCGATGAGTACCATCATGCGAAAGGCGCTTGAAGACATCGATAACGCACGAAACCAAGAAGGAGGGATGAGCGGTGTCCCCTCGGGTTTCGCGGACCTTGACAAACTGACAGGAGGCTTTCAACGTTCTGACATGATCGTGCTTGCTGCTCGTCCGGGTATGGGGAAAACAGCATTCGTATTGACCATGGCACGCAATGTTGCGGTGGATTATAAGACACCCGTGGCTGTCTTCTCTTTGGAGATGTCAGCAGTTCAGTTGGTACAACGACTGATTTCCGCTGAGACGGAAATTAGCTCGGATAAATTTCGAAAGGGAAATCTCGCAGCTCACGAATACACCCAATTGCACGAGCGCATTGGAAAACTTTCAGATGCACCGCTGTTTATCGATGATACACCAGCCTTGAGTATTTTTGAATTGCGTGCGAAATGCCGTCGTTTGAAATCAACCGCTGGGATTGAAATGGTCATCATCGATTACTTGCAATTGATGTCCGCAGGCTCCTCTTCAGGGAATAGAGAGCAAGAAATTTCAAGTATTTCACGGTCCATTAAGAGCATCGCCAAAGAATTGGACATTCCGATTATTGCGTTGTCTCAGCTTTCGAGAATGGTTGAAACACGGGGAGGCGATAAACGGCCAATTCTTTCTGACCTCCGTGAATCAGGAGCGATTGAGCAGGACGCGGATATTGTGGCGTTTATTTATCGTGCAGAATATTATGGGCTGACAGAGCACCCTGACGGCATTGATACGGCTGGATTGGGCGAGTTGATTTTGGCGAAGCACCGGCACGGCGCGCTGTCTACGGTTAAAATGAGATTCATTCAGCGTCTTGCGAAATTCACGAATTACGACACGTTCGCTAATCCAGTCTTTGACCGTGGTGAACACCAAGATGGATTACGTCCCAACGCCGACTTTATATCCGATCAACAAACCGTAACGGTTCAATCGAAGATGAACGATTCAGGGGAGGAAGGTTCTCCATTCTGATGGAACTTTGAATTCTCTCAAGTCAAGGATGGTCGTAACTTAGGAGCCATGATGAATACGTGGAATTGGGGACGGTATGTGCTCTTGATAGCTTTTTTGTGGGGAGCTTTGGGTGTACGTGCCTCACAATTGCTCATTCCCATGGACGATAGTCAATCCAATCACTTGAAAGCCTACGGATTGGCATTTTGGTTGTTGGAGCAGGAGGTAGAAATAGAATGGTTGCTGAACTACAGGGGAGGTAGCTTTATGCTTCCTAATTTGCCTTCAGCGGTGAATGAATGCGTGATTCGTGGGATTAGTCATCAGGTCATTGCGGATGTTCAAGCCAGCCAGATATTGCAGCAAATCGCTGATCCCGAATCCAATACTGAACGTGTCAAGTTAGAAGTCGCTCCAAAAGTTGCGGTGTATAGCCCTTCAGGAAAGCAGCCTTGGGATGACGCGGTGACCTTGGTTTTAACCTACGCTGAAATTCCATACGAGGTGGTGTACGATGCTGAAATCATGGCCGGAACATTGCCTGTCTATGATTGGCTCCATCTGCATCATGAAGATTTCACAGGTCAATACGGGAAGTTTTATCGTTCTTATCGCAGTGCAGCTTGGTATCAAGATGAGGTGGTTCGGCAAGAAGGCATGGCCCGGACATTGGGGTTTGAAAAAGTGAGTGTCATGAAGCGCAATGTCGCCTTGGAGATTCGAGACTTCATTCTTGGAGGAGGTTTTCTGTTTACCATGTGTTCAGGAACGGATTCCTTTGACATTGCATTGGCTGC
>CAJWIF010000155.1 GCA_913041135.1 uncultured Flavobacteriales bacterium | reverse complement strand
GCGGCCGTGGTGACGCGCTTGGAGCACCACACCGAGGGCGCTCTAGAAACTGCATTACAAGAAGCAGGCTGGCCAATACATCGCGTTCACTTTGGAACCTTTATGCATCCCATGCCACTCCTCTCCTTTCCACAAGGAACACCCGCTAAAAATGGCGCAAGCGACGCATCCCCATCACAGCGAGAGCGCATTCTGGCCGTTGCCGGTATCGCCAGACCATTGCGCTTTATGGATCGCCTAAGTGAGCGGTTTCAGGTTGTCAGACGTGATGTATTTACCGATCATGGAACATTTTCCGAAAAGGACATCAAGCGCTGGCGCGTGATTATGGACTCTGATCGATTGCAGGCACTTGTGACCACGGAAAAAGACGCCACCCGTTTAGAAGGAATGGACCTTGAGGGCCTGGACATCCGTTACGAGCCAATTCAAGCTCGATTGATTCCTCAAACTCCGCTTCAAGATTGGTTGAAAAGTCAAATAAAGAAGCACGACAACGCGTCTTCTCATTAGCACTCCCGGAGATTTTCAGAAGAGAGCGGAAAATTCAAGATATTTACACCATGAAGGAACGTGACTTATTTCGACAGACTGCACATTGGATGGGTACCGTTACGGTCTTCATCATTCTCTTACTCACAGGGGGATGCCAATCACAAGGGAACGGCAATACCATTGATGGAACGTTGCTAGGTCCCAATGGTCGGAACGTAGAGGTGGAATTGAAAAAGTGGATGACTGGAAAGGATGGGAAAAGCGGTCAATTCATTGCCATCGACGCCACCTATTCTGATGCGGAAGGTAGATTTAATCTTCAGCCCCAGCGGCCATTGCCTATGGACTTTTACCAAATCATGGTCAGCAAGACCAAGGCTTTGGTCGTAATCATGGATAGCACCAAGAACTTGGAAATTGAAGCAACAGTTCCCGATGCAGGGTACATTCTTAACGCTCAAATTAAGGGGTTTGATGCCGCACAAGAAGCAACCGAGTATTACGCCAAAGCCATGCCACTTCAAGATCGGAAGAGCATGATGCGTGTCGGAATGCAACAGGCGAAAAACGCTCAAAGACGGCAAGCGCTTTCTGTCCAAAGCGTTGAAGTTCAGGCTGAAATAACGGCATGGGCGAAGAGTTTCCTGAACGATCACGAAGGATCTCTTGCGTGTTTAGGGCCTCTCGAGCATCTCGACATCCGACCCAACATGGTTGTTTTCAAGGAAGTCTTGAAGTCTACGAAGTCTGCTCTGGGCGGTGGTGCATACCACCAGGTTTTGAGCAGTGTGATTCAAGGCGAAGAAGCGAAGATGCAAGCCGCTACGAAAGCGCGAACAATTCCAAAAGGAAACGGAGCGAACAAACCGAGAGCCAAAAAGAATTCTCGGTATACCGTTGGCGATCAAGCTCCGGACATTGTGATGAATGACCCCACTGGAAAACAGCGAAAATTGAGCGATCTCAGAGGGAAAGTGGTACTCGTCGATTTTTGGGCTTCTTGGTGCGGACCGTGTCGCAGGGAGAACCCTTCCGTTGTTCGTGCTTACCAGCAGTACAACTCGAAGGGATTTGAGATTTTCTCCGTCTCATTGGACAAGGACCTTGAGCGATGGAAAGGCGCTATCGCACAAGACCAACTGGAATGGCCGAATCACGTCTGTGACCTCAAGGGATGGAGCAATGAGGCAGCAAGAGCTTATGGCGTCAGCAGCATCCCCCATGCCGTTTTAATCGACCAAGAGGGCACCATCGTCGCCACACATCTTCGCGGCGGCGCATTGGTCGCTAAGTTGCAAGAACTGCTTCCATAACGACATCGTTTGCAACACATCTACCTCGCTTCTGATTTGCATTTAGGGGCTCCCAACCGGGCAGAAAGCCTGGTGCGAGAGCGAAAATTCGTGCAATGGCTAGAACACGCTGCGCAAGGAACAGGCCATGCTCAAAATGGAGTCGCTACTGAAATCCATTTGGTCGGTGACCTCTTTGATTTTTGGTTCGATTATCGGCATGCTGTGCCCAAAGGAGCCGTTCGTCTCTTAGGAGCCATAGCTCATATTGCAGATAGCGGGATCCCCGTGCATTTCCACGTTGGCAATCACGACCTCTGGACGTTTGGATATTTTGAAGATGAGCTAGGTGTTTCCGTTCACCGGGAACCGATTGTTCGAGAATACGATGGATTGCGTTGCATGATTGGCCATGGAGATGGCCTCGGCCCTGGGGACGCCTCTTACAAACGCCTCAAGAAAGTCTTCACCAATAAAGTACTGCAAGGCGCCTACCGTCTTGTACACCCTGATTTAGGCATTCCTTTAGCCTCATACTTCTCACGCAATAGCAGAGCGTCGCAAGGGCCTCAGGAAGACACTTACACCGGTCCCGAAGGTGAATGGCTTTGGCACTATTGCAAAGAAGTCTTAAAGACACAAGACATCGATTGTTTTCTTTTTGGACATAGACACCTCCCTCTTGATTTGACGGTCCGCCATCCGCGGCCTGGCAAAAAGGATGCGCGCTACATCAACTTAGGAGATTGGCTCCATCACTTTACCTCAGCGCGGATAGAAGGCGGCAATGCCTTCCTCGATCGCCACGAGTGAGTCCAACCCTTCCCTAAACAAAAAGCCCCCACCAGAGATTACTGGTGGGGGCTTTTGAATTATGATAGAATCCTGTTAGCGGCGAATCAACAACTTCGAAGTTTGTTGGAATTGACCGTTGGCCATACGTACGATATACGTACCGTTGCCCAAGCCTGAGACGTCCAATGTGATTGGATTGCCCATGTAAGCTCGAATGGATTGATCCACAGACAGTCGTCCTGTGAGGTCAAACACCTGCATCTGGAAGTCGCCGCGCATCCCTTCTGACTGCACCGTCACCGTTGAACCGGTAACCGGATTTGGATAGACCTGAAGAACTTGCGCCTCCGCTACGGCTTCTTCCGAAGGATCACCCGTTCCGAGGAACAAATCAGATCGGAAAATACCACGACCGTGAGTCGCTGCATAGATTGCGCCTTGATTTGAAGGATTGATCCAAGGAGCCACTCCACGCCACTGTTGCTTGAGATCAAACACGGGCGCTGTAATCTGACTTGATGTCGACGCCATGTTTTGATTCGAGATAATCCAGTCATCACCGCCGTTATCCGTTGCAAACACACCGTACTCCGTACCCACGAGAATCGTTTCTCCTGAAGGATCCATGGCATCGATGATAACATCATAGCATGGCATGCTTCCCAAATTCGCAACATTCCAGATGTTGGACCATGATGGAGAATCATCCAATGCATTGAACGTTTCTTGTACTTTTCCAGAATTCATCGCACCATAACCGCCTACAGAAATGACCACGTGATTCGGATTATTCGGGTCAACAGACACGCCTGTTATGGCAGCTCCAACAGACCGAATCTGCTTGCCCATATTGGCAGGAACATCTTCTTGACTATAGATTGACTCCATGCCATCAAATCGGTACAGCTTACCATTCCAACCGCTTACAAACATGTGATTGCCCGCCTCAGGCTCAACATTCACTGCAAACTCAACAGCCTTCGTTCCCG
>CAJWIF010000154.1 GCA_913041135.1 uncultured Flavobacteriales bacterium | reverse complement strand
ACCAACAGCTTCCAAAAAATGGATTGCATCTGGATATAAAGTCCCAGCCACAGCTTCCTGGCGACCTGATTCTCATCAACGAAGGCCTACTTCAAGCGGCCAAACGTGTATTATTGGAATTGACTCAACTCAATGGCGTTTACCTGAAACAATTCCATGCTTTTGGAGATCCGACGCGGGTTCAAGATGCCAAAGACCGCGCATGGCTCCAGTCGTTAAGATCGCTTCCCGATCAACGTGTCATCACAGTAGCTTACTTTGGTTTGGTGAGCCTTCAAGATTTTTCTCCGAAACCCGCATCATTTGCAGGAAGCGTGAATTGGGTTGATTTGAATGATATCCCTGCCCTTGCCTTTGACCACAACGAAATTCTTTCATCCGGATTTGAAGCGTTGCGTGAACAACTTGAAAGCCATCACATCAGTTTCGAATTGCTTCCTAAGAAATTCACATTGAGCCAGCTTCAGGCGTTGTATGAATTGGTCTTGGACAAAAAATTCGACAAGCGAAATTTCCGAAAGAACGTGAAGCGCATGCCCCACGTAATTCCACTCAACGAGAAGCAGAAGGGAGTGATGCACAAGCCAGCCCAGCTATTTAGCTTCAATCCCAATGAAATTTCGGAATGAACCCTGTGAGACCGTCTTTTCAAAGCGTCATTGAAGTCTGAGCACATGAAGGATTCCGCTCGCTGCTACTTCTTCCTCCTTTTTTTTGCAGGCTACCTTCAGTCTGGCTCCACAGCCGTTGCTCAAGGGATGTTACCTCATCCTGCCAACGGTGTTCCCTTTGTTCAGAATGACCTACCCTCTATTCACATTGAATGCGGAGAAGCCTTGGAATGGATGTATGAGGAGTCCAACTGGTACTCCAATGAAGAGCATCCTGCCTCTTTTGTTTTTGAATCAGCGGGTAACACCGATACCGTTTCGAACATCGGATTTCGTCTGCGCGGAAATACATCAAGAGCCGCAGATAAAAAGTCATTTAAAATCTCGTTCAACACTTTCAATCCCGGCGGGTCTTGGGAAGGTATTGAGAAAATGAATCTCAATGGAGAGCACAACGACCCAAGCGTCATCCGAGCGCGCTTGATTTGGGAAGGCATGCGCGACGCTGGCTTGCCTGTTTCCAGAAGCAATCACGTCAATTTATTCGTCAACGGAGTGTACCATGGGCTCTACTATAACCTCGAACACATCGATGAAGAGTGGCTCGAAAAACGGTTTGTTCAAGATCATGGGAATCTATGGAAGTGCACCTACCCTGCCAATCTCACCTACCAAGGTTCCTCCGGTGAGGATTACAAATTCACTCCGAGCTGGAGCGAAGACCGCGTGTATGACCTGAAGACCAATGTATCGGAAGACCACTACGGTGCCTTGGCTCAATTCATCGATGTCCTGAACAACGAACCCTTGGAGTCGCTTCCCTGCGCTCTTGAAGATGTCTTTGATGTTTACGGCTATCTGAAGATTGCTGCCGCTGAAATCATCTGTGGCCATTGGGACAATTACATTGGGAATAAAAACAACTTCTACCTGTACCAAAGGCCTGAAGACCAGCGCATCGTTTACATTCCTTACGACGCTGACAACGCATTGGGTATTCAATGGTTTGGAGAATGGACCAACCAAGATCCTTACAGCTGGACGGATGCATCAGACAGACCCTTGTATACACGCTTGATGGCTGTTCCAGCGTATAAAACGGCATTCACTTATTTCATGCGGCAGCTCATGGATGAGACCTACACACTGGATTGGATGCAAGCCCGGGGTGAAGTGATTCAATCCACGATCGGCACTTCCATTGCGGATGACTCGTTTTACACCATGGACTATGGCTTCGATGCCGATGATTTCACTCTCGCATTGTCCGAAAATTGGGGCGGACACGTGGCATGGGGAATTGTACCGTTTATGGAGAGCCGGCAATTTTGGGCCGACATTCAATTGGATGAAGCCCTCGAATGGGGTCCGCTTTCTTTGACTGCGTGGGCGCCGAGTCCCTTGGTCAATGACACGCTCACCATTCATGCATGGATTGCATCAACTGAGGGCAACACAATCAACTCCATTCATGCTGACGTTCAAATGGAGGCCACTTCTAACGTGTCTTATCCTTTATCACTGGTTGAGCCCAGCGAGTTTGGGAGCCTCTGGAAAGCTGAGATCCCGATGAATGGCAGTGCGCATGCCTGGTGGACAGTGGTCGCTGAGTCTGAGAACAATGCGGTGCAATCGCCGTGTACATCTCGCCAAGTTTGGAATGCATCACTCAACAACGGCTTGGTGATTAACGAGGCCATGCCGCTCAACAATAGCTTCATTCAGGATGAAGCCGGCGGGTTTGCCGATTGGGTAGAATTGTACAACACAGGCAACGCACCCATCAACCTGAGTTATCATTATCTCACTAACCGCCTCGACTGGCCAAACCGATGGTCTCTGCCGAATGTCACGCTCGACCCCGGTCAGCACGTGGTATTTTATTGTGATGATGATGTTGAGGACGGCCCCCTTCACGCTCCGTTTCATCTGGACGCAGACAGCGGAGATGTGTTCATCACGACGATGGACGCAGAGGCCTGGCGTCTGATCGACTCGGCGCATTGGAATGGTGCCTCTCCCAATGCGAGTTGGGGGAGGACAACAGACGGGGCACCCTCTTGGACCTGGTTTTTCCTATTCACCGACACCCCTCCGACACCCAACGCTCCCAATGGAGACATGGAAAATGTCGTATCCGAAAACGCATCGATTGAGAGCCCCTGGACTCCTAGCAACCCACATCGAGCGGGTCAGCCGATTTCAATGCCGCATTCCAACGTCTGGCATTTATACCAGTCCAATGGCGTGCACATTGCAGCCGGAGAGTCTTCCCGAATTCCAGGCAATCTCCTTCAGCCCGGTGCATACATTGTGCATTGGAACCTATTGGAACCGAGCTCACCCCAATCACACACCATCCTTGTGCAATGAACACGATAACGATTCAGCAGACGTCAAATTTGACCAAAAACACGGTGTCTCGCATAGCGAAAGCAGCCCGCTTAAACCTCTTCATTTGGTTCTTCACAGGTGTTCTTTTTGCTCCAAACGCATCCGGACAAGTGATTTGGACAGATCCCGCTTTCCCCATAGCTGACGACCTGGTCACCCTCTACTTCGACAGCGGGTTAGGCAACGGCGAATTGGAAGGCGTTATTCCCGTCTACATTCATACGGGTGTCATTACCAGTGAAAGTTCCGGTCCAAGCGATTGGCAGTTTGTGCAAACGACATGGGGTGTGAGCGATGCTGAGTATGTTCTAAACCCTGAAGGCAGCGGTGTCCATTCTTTCGATTTCAACGGGTTGACCCTGGCAGCATATTATGGGATTCCTGATGGTGTCAGCATCGAAAACTTAGCCATGGTATTTCGCAATGCATCGGGAAGTCTCGTCGGGCGTAACGCGGATGATTCAGACATCTTTTATGAAGTCAGTACCGGTGCATTTTCTGTTTCCATCCAAACGCCTGAACTTGGGTATGCCGTTTTAGGAATTGGAGAATCGCTTGCTGTGTCCGGACAAGCTTCGGAAGCGAGTGAAATGGAATTGTTCATCAATGAAGAGTCAGTGACTACAGCTTCAGGAACCTCATTGACGTATAATTTTGAGGCCTTGGCT
>CAJWIF010000153.1 GCA_913041135.1 uncultured Flavobacteriales bacterium | reverse complement strand
CCTTTGGATTGTCCAAGTATTTGGTGGGGCACGCTTTGAAGGTGCAAACCGACCTGAGCTTCATAGACGAAAACGCCGAATTCAGCTTCGATCAGGAATTCGACATGCTCTTCCGATTCCAGGTGGAGATGGCGTTTTAAGCAGCCAGTTAGGATCATCGAGAAACATTCCAGAAAAAAACCGCCGCCAAGGACTCTCTCCTTCAGCGGCGGTTTTTTGATTGAATATACAATCTGAAATTGGCGACCATAAGGTCAACGGACCAAGGTCAAGATCCCTTGGTATATCGCTGTCTTCGGGCCTTCTATCACTTCAGCACCTCCAATCCCCGTGATCTCCAATTCTTCGGTCAGGACGGGTATTTCTAAGATGTAATAGTAGGTGCCCTCTGATGCGGTCAGTCGCGGATCCCAACCTGCACTGGACCCAAAGTCATCATCATTGAACATGAGGTTGCCCCAGCGATTGAATATTTGCATGCGCGCGTTCTGAATACTGAACAAGCCGTCCACATAAAACCGGTCGTTCTTGCCGTCGCCATTGGGCGAGAACACGTTGGGGATGGTGATGCTGCAATCTTCGATTTCAACGGCAATGGTTCCCGTAGCAGAAAAATAGCAAGGTGCACCCGTCGCATAGATGATTTGGTAAAGTCCCGGGCCGTAGTAGGCAGAAGCGGCAATCGGGCTGGGAAGCGGAATGGAATCGTTGGATCCTTCCGCCCAGAATGTCCAACTCAGTTGATACAACGGGTCCGCCTCCACGCCGAACAACAAAGAGCCGGGTACCGGGCAATAGACCAAGGTGTCGCTCATCCAATCTTCCAAAATCGGAACCGGCAACGGCATGATGTTCAAGTCCAACTCGACCAAACTGTCGCAGCCCGTGGCACTGGTCAACGTGTCCAGAAAGATTCCGGTACTGGCGTACGTGTTTCCATTCCAAACGTAGGATTCGCAAGCGCTGGCGGAACTTGCGCCTGAATACGCCGGGTAGAACGTAACGGTATGAAAGCTGCTGTCTGCGCATAAATCGCCTGTAACATGCAAGCTCACATCATAGCTTCCCGGATTGACATCGTTGGCCACATACAGGTCGTTACCGAAATCTTCGAAATCGAGCAACCCAAAATCCCAATCCAAGAGACCTCCACCGAGGGTGTCACCGCTGAATTCAAAAGTGGCGTCATCGCCCCAGCAGACGAAGTCAGGGGCTTCAAATGCCGCATCGATGTTCAATGAAAACCCCGAGTAATATCCCGAAAACCCAGCGTCGGCACTGCTGCCGAACAGCCCGACTGCGACGGGCCCCGAAGATTCAACGGTGATATCTCCAGTGAGGTTAAGGATGCGGTAGGTTTCCCACCCGCCAAACCCGTCCACGACCACCCCTCCACCATACAATACACCATCAATCATCAGGGTGGCATCCTCCTGTGTAATGGCGAAAATCCCCCCTGAATAGTTCGTGGATCCGATGGATTGAATGCTCGGGATTTCATCCACAGAATGCGGCATCCCGCAGGAGATGGGAGGGATGAAGTTCAATCCTGGAGTGGACTGGCTGCTACTGCCTGCCAAGAATTGATAGACGTACGCCGGCTCAGACAAGCGGATGTACACGTTCGAATGTGGCGCTCCTGTGTAAGCGCTGTTAGGGGTCAGGTACCATTCTCCAGGCTGCAGGGTTGCCGAAGGGGTTGCCGATCCATTCAAGTAAACCGCTGTATTGGGATAATGCGCAACAACCAACCCGCGTTCCTGTGAAGAGTCTCCAATGCCCTCCACCAAAATGTGGTCCTTACCGAGATACGGTACAGGGACAATTTGATCAGCGCCGATGTCTTGATTGCCTGTGCCCGTACCGATCGACCCGCACCAATTGCCAATGTTCACCACGATGTCTCCAGAGCTTTGGATTAGCGCGCCGATCATGCCGGCAAGATTGGCATCGGAATTGGCGTAGCCTGAGTAAACGCGGCATTCACCTGCATTGAGTGTAAAGGACAAGTTGTCGTCATTGACGGTGGGTGTTCCGGCGAAAACAACCTGGGGGTTGTAATTGGAAATCTGCACCTGCACCGCCTCTTCGGTTGCCATGATGCCGAACACAAAAGACCGAATTCCGGCTTGATTGGAAATGGGCATCGCTCCAAATCGGAAGGTCGTCCCCTTGGCCTTCGACCCTTTGGAGGTGAGCGCTTCGGCCTGCCAATTGCTCCGATAACGTGCATTGCAAAAAACGGGTTCTGTCGACTCTATGATCAGGCCGCGGTTGTCAAGAGTGGTGTTCAACTCGTTCTCGGCTACCATCAACTTGCTGCCAGAAGTTTGTCCGTTTTCTATGTAAATCTCCAGTGGAGCGCCATTTTGAACCGTGTAAGGAGAATCTCCAAAAGACGCACCGGAACCATCCCGAATGGTGACTTCCACCGGGTCGATACTCGGTGTCGACACGTACAAATAATGATCATTGATCTGACCCACATCTCGACTGTGAAGCGGCGGCACCCAATGGATCGTATCGAGTTGACTCCACGATCCAAGACTAACGAGACACGTCGTCAAGAACAAAACGCCTTGAATGATGGACTGAATCATAATAGCGTTCTGAGGTTAGATTATTCTTGGTGAGCAGCTTAAACAACTCTAAATCTAAGCAATGATTGTAAAAGTGGAGAAGCGAGCCGCTGTAGACCCGTTGTATCTTCCGTTCATTAAAAATGGTTTCCAAAAGACAAGGCTATGATTAAAAAGATCGGTTGTTTTTTTGTGATGCTTGTGGGGATGGCATGTGCAGATGAAGCTGTCGCGCAGAATATCATTCCAGATCCGGGATTTGAAGCGGTCGAAGCCCCGTTCTGCGGCATCATGGGCCCCAATGATTTCACCAATACCTTATTTGATTGGGTGAGCCCGACACTTGGTACTCCCCAAATGTTCTTTACCGGTGCTGACGAGTCGTGTTACAATGCGCAACCTGTGAGTACGTATTCAGGACCGATTGGAATCCGTGGCACCCAGTTGCCATTCCAAGGGCAAGCCATGGCGGGATTGTATGCCTATACCATTGAAGGATTCAATCAGCGACATTATGTGCAAGCAGAGCTGGATGTGCCGCTGGTTCCGGGGCAGGCATATGCGATTGGTTTCTATGTGTCTTTGGCGGATTACATTGAATTCTCGTCTACAGGATTGCAGGCCTTGCTAACCGCTGGGCCGGTTGATCTCAATAGTGACGGGGTCATCGAGGCGCAGCCGCAGGTCTTTACAGAAGAGATCGTTGATGATGTAGAAGGGTGGACCTTGATTGTGGACACGTTGACCTTTGAAGGTGCCGTTGACTTCATCACCATCGGAAATTTCAAGACCGATGAACAGACCCTGTTGGCCCCCAACCCCACCTATTCAGGAGCGGTAAGCACATATGGAGCATTCTACTTCTTGGACCAAGTCTTCATTGAAGAAGTCGTCACGTCGAACCTCCAAGAAGTTGAGAATCAAAACGAGGTAAAATTCCTCTCGACATCCCAAGGCCTTGAGGTCGTTTCTTCTGACTTCAAAACGGGACGCTTGCACGTGAAAATGTTTGATCTTGACGGTCGACAAGTATTCGAATCCTCGAGTCCTTCGTCTAGAATGATCGTCCCATGGACAGCGTGGTCTGGCGATTGTGCGATTGTGTCCGTGCGACTTGATTCTCCTGTGACTTCTCAGG
>CAJWIF010000152.1 GCA_913041135.1 uncultured Flavobacteriales bacterium | reverse complement strand
CAGATGGCGGGCCCTTAACCGCCCGAAAAAAAAAAAAGGTCTGCGGTTGTCACATTTTCGCCAACCCAAGAGTAATCACATTATAATGACCAGATTTACTCTCACAATCAGATGTTTTCTTTTTGCGAGCGCGACCTGTTTCATGGGGTGCGAAAAGGAAACGTTCGATGTCACCGTAACTGAAGTTGATGTTCCAAGCCCTGAAGTCATTGCTTCTGTGGACTGCCCGGTTTTGATGCTCGATGTGGGAGATGCGTGTGAATTGAACGGTGGGGAAGGCATGGTCTCTGCGGAGTGTGAATGCATCACGTCGGATTCGGGTGATCTGATTACGTTGGAATTCATCAACGATTCATCTTTCGAACTTGTGGCAACCGTAGAAACGGAGCCGCCTTTTTTGGCCGGTTTAACGTACGTCGTCATTCCCCCCTCTGGAACTACCGTGTCGTATTACCTCCCTGATGGGATAACAGCGTTTTCGTCTGCCGCTTTTTTTGTTTGTTCCACCAGCGGAATTTTGGATGATGTGGCGTCGTATTCGAATACTTCTTCTGTGGAAGGTGCAATCGTTCAACTTCATGTGGGTTGCCCATAAAAAAAGGAGGATTGTTGAATTTAAACACGGGCCCAGTCGTTGAACAGACGCGGCAAGAAAAAGAGCACACGAACGATCCACATTGGTCTCTAGTTCAAAAGTGTTTAGAAGAGTTGCCGGCTGCGCAGCGGGCGCTGTTTGATCAGTTGTTGCCGTACCTCAAAAGTGCGGTTCGACGGTATATCTGGTCCGAGACGGATGTGCAAGACGTACTGCAGGAGGCGTTCATTCGCATTTTTCGCAGCCTGCATCAATTCGATCGGAGCAAAGGCCGGTTTCAGACGTGGGCTACGAAAATTGCTGTGAATGCAGCCATCACACAGGGAATGCGAGATTCTAAGCGAAGGTTCTCGTTGGAGTCCGATCATGAAATCTCGGAAGAGCCGGAGGTGCTGCGGCAGTTGGATGAAGAAGCGTTATTGCAGCGTTTGAAAGCGCTGCCAAACGAATACTATGCAGTACTTCTTCTCTACGCAGTTGATGGGTACTCCCATGATGAGATTGCAGTGTTGCTTGACATTACAGTTGTAACCTCGAGAAAGCGACTCTCGAGGGCTAAACAGTGGATTGTTTCAAGATTTGAAGTTGACGGGAATGAGATGATTCTCAAAAAAAGTACCGACCATGAAATGGATTGAAGACATACTAAAAGCCAAATTGGGGAATTCCAAAGCGGATGCAGATCCTTCGTTGGATGATTCTCTTTGGAACAAAATCCAAGCGGGATTGAGTGAACCTGAAATGGACAGCGGATCGGCTGCTGGAAATTCGACTTGGTTGAATCGGGCCGTAGGTGTTGGTGCCGTTTTTTTTATTCTTGGTGGCGTTGGTGTGGGATTGAAGTGGGAGTCGGATGCCGTTGCCAACAAGGATGGATTTCTGTCGACTCAGGTGGTGGAGAATAAAGCATTGGTGAAGGAAATCAACCGAGAGGAAGAGAACCCGCTGGGAACCGAACAGATTGAGCAAGGGGAGGCATTCATTGCATCCGTCCCCGATGCACCCATGTCAACGGAGGAAGCAATCGATCCAATGGTATCGACCCTGGCACCGTTTGAATCCGCGTCGACGAGAACATTCAGAGGCGGTAATCAGTCCCAGGAGGCGAGGGCAGGAGAGGATGACCAAAAAGGGGGTGCTTCACCAGGTAAGAGGTTTGTAAAAAATGAAGAGATAGCGCGTGACGCGGTCACAACGCTTGGATATGCCATTGAAAATCGAACCACTCCGCCGTTGAAGCCCCTGAAACTGCGACGACTCGCCAGGAATTGGCCAATCGAGGCGGTACTGAATGAGCTTGACACCGATACTGGAGAGCAGTCCCGTCCCCGACACATCGCGGTCAGGGCTTTTGGTGGGTTGACATTGAGTGATTTTCATTATACCAGCGATGAACTCGGAACATTCAGCGATTATTTTCATGCTGGATCGGCTGCAGGTGGTGGAGTAGCAGTGGATTTTAACTTCAGAAATCAGCGTTGGTCTGCGGGGGTGGGCTGGTTAGATTATGCGCAGCGCTTGGAGTTTGAGCACACATGGCAAACGGAATTCGTGGACCCTGATGGCCTTATTTCCATTGAGATGGATCCCGTAACTGGGGATACATTGGCGATGGAAACTGGCCCAGTGTTGGTCACGGCCTCGCATCTTCGCCAGTTTCGCAATTACAATCACGTCAATGCCGTGGTCATTCCTTTCGAGTGGCGCAAGGAATGGTTGATTGCACGGTGGACGCTTGGAGGTGGGCTCGGAGGACAACTCCTTATTCGAACAGGAGCAAGCGGCCACTCTTTTGCGGATCAGGGCACCTTGGCTTCGTTTAATGATGCAGACTTGCCGGGGGCTCGAATCGCCTGGTCTCCCTTTACGCGGATTTACGGGGGATACCAGTTCCAACCCGAATGGAGGCTGGACGCTTCGGTTTCCTTGGGCTTTCAATCGTTGAGAAGTGCGGGTAGCGAGCAGCTGAGCAGTCCGGGGCTCAAACAGTGGGACGGGCAACTTCGAACGTTGCAGGTCGCCGTAGGGCTTACCCGATTTTTTGAACTTTCGCGCACCAAATCTGTACAATAAAGGTGGTCAATAACGATCGTCCCTGCTTGGAATTCAATCCAAGGCACACATCTTTTTTTTTGGATAAAAATCAGCAATTAAAGGCAATTCACCCCCCCCCATCAGTCCAAATGACTTTTCGCTTGTCACACGCGTAGCATAATCCGAGTAACCCCTGATATGAACCGTAAAAAAAACTTCTCAAAAATGATTTCTAAGATTCTCAAAACAGGTGCAGTCTTTTGTCTCGCTTTGACTTTAGGCCAGCATACCAACGCGCAGTGGGCCTTTACATTGGACAATGCAATGGATGGCATCATGTATGTCAACGACTCTGTTCCTGAGCCGTGTTGCTTCAACTCAGGTTATGTTTTCCAACAGTTAAACAGCGAACAGCTCGATGACGAAGACACCGAATACACTGTTTTTGTCCCGAATCAAGAAGCGGTGGAAGAAGTGATGGCTTTGATGAATCTGAACCAATGGGACTTGGCTGGATTCTCGGATTTACCCATGGCATTGAACTACCATATCGTACCCGGCACGTATATGGCGGCTGATTTAGCCGACGGCATGACGTTGCCTACGTTGCAAGGCCAAAGCCTCAGCGTCTCCGTCGGAGCGGGCGTCATGATCAACGATGCCAATGTGATCCAAACAGACATTACTGCAGATAACGGTGTCATTCACGTGATCGACAGAACAATGGCTCCTAGCGGTTATCCCGAGGCAACTGTCGTCACGGCAATTGCCCAAAGTGAAGCGCACACGGCGTTTACTTCTGGAATCATCAATGCTTATTTGGTTGAATACTTGAGCGCTCAGGCATTGGAAGCCGAGGATGATAACAATGGGGATCCACTCCCAGGACCTTACACTGTGTTTGCTCCGTCTGATGATGCAGTGAACACGTTTGCTTTGTCCATCGGCTATTCGGATGCAACCGCATTCATCAGCTCACAAAACGTGGACGAGTTCGTTGAACGACACATTGTTGTCGGTGTATACGAAAGTGGCGATTTGAGTGATGGTCAGGTTTTGACCACTCTGAGTGGAGAAACCATCGTCATTGGTCTCGGAGACGCTGGAACAACAGCTTCAGGCGCGGCGATTGAAATCGTGGACATTCTTGCCTACAATGGTGTGGTGCATTCTTTGGCCGAAGTGTTGCCTTTGGACATCCCTGTAGTGGAGGGAACCTGTGG
>CAJWIF010000151.1 GCA_913041135.1 uncultured Flavobacteriales bacterium | reverse complement strand
CTTGGTCTATGCCAATTGGAATGCCTACAAGTCGGTTGTCGGCGCGTAAATAGCGCGTAAAGGACATACGGTCAACATTCCACGTCTACAAGGAAATCAGTCGCCAACAGCCGCGATTTTAATGCTACTTTTGCCGCTGCAAAATCAGGAGGTCTTCAACGTAGAAGTGCCGGATTCACTTAGGCTGCGTGACTCCATTCCATAGATTGCAGCGAACTCAAAGACCTATGATCGAATCAGTTGACCAACAGTATACCGCCTCGGACGATTGGGGAGACCTGAAAGGAGCGCGATTCGATGCGTGTACATTCCATGGAGTGAATTGGTCGGAGAAGGATTTGAGGGGAGCGCGCTTTGAAAATTGCACGTGGGTGGATTCCGATTTGTCCAACGTAAGGACACTGGGGCTGGGGCTGCAAATTGTCCGATTTGAAGCCTGCAAGTTGGTCGGTGTCAATTTTTCACTTTGCAATGAGTTGGGGCTCAACATTCACTTCGAAGGCTGCATCTTGGATGCTGCGAACTTCGAAGGGACGGACTTGCGTCAGGTCTCTTGGAATGGCGGCCGGGCGCGCGAAGTCGACTTTACAGGCGCCAATTGTGAGAAAGTGGTGTTTGAAGGATTGGACTTGGCAGGAGCGAGCTTTGAGCGCTCGCGCCTGGAGCGAGCAGATTTCCGCACGGCCACAGGTTGGCGCATACAACCCGATCAGAACCGCATCCGCCATGCGAAGTTTCGCCGCGACCAGCTCGAAGGGCTTTTGATGGGATGGGAGCTGGACCTTCACGAATAAACGCTCAGGAGGGCGTGTTTCAATCCTTTTTGAAGGTGGACATAGCGAGGATGTGCTTGAAATTATGCTCAGAGCAGACAGGGTGCTCAAAAGAAGGAATCGGATGTGCATTGAATGCGTTTGGCTTCCTTTATTTATCAAGTTAAATTTAATATTTGTCTATATTATATAGCTATTCGAAGTGTATTTTTTGTATATTTCATGTGGTTGTTAAGTTGTTTCTACATAGGGGTATTATGATGAAATTTATACGGGGTCGAATTGGATTGTTACTTGTCCTTATTCTAGGGATGAGCCTTGCTGGATCGGCTCAGCCAGACGAATGGGTAGTCAACCCCAGTGCGTATCAGTTTACCATGTCCCTCACCTTCACGGTGAGCGTTGATGCCTTGGTGGGCGCTGATGCGGATGCCGTGGCTTTTTTCGATGAGACCGGAGCGTGCCGCGGAGTGGGGGAGGCGAGCTTCCTGAACAACGGGACTGGATGGTATACCGGACTGATGTTGGTATATGCCAACCAAGCTTCCGGGGCCAGTTTGTCGGCTTCGATTTGGGATGCGAGCGAGGGTGTTGTTCTTGATTCCGATGATGGTGTGATTTTTATCTCGGATGGGAGTGTCGGTAATTTTGATGCACCCATCATTTTTTCAGCCATTTCGGATCCTTCCAATGGATGCATGGATTCTGAAGCGTGCAATTATTTGCCCACTGCGACCACTGACAATGGCGGTTGCGTGTATCCGCAGTGCGCTGATGTGCTTGCGTGCAATTATGTGGAGGAAGCGGTGTGTCCAGATGTGGATTTGTGTCAGTATGCAGAGGCTGGATTGGATTGTGAAGGGGGGTGTTTGGAAGACGTTGATGAGGATGGTATTTGTGACGAGGACGAGGTGCTGGGCTGTTCTGACCCCGTTGCCTGCAATTATGACGACGCTGTCACGGAGGATGATTGCTCGTGCACGTATGCCAATTATCCGCTGGATTGTGATGGGAATTGTTTTTTGGATACCAATGGCAACGGAGTGTGTGACGGATTTGAAATACTGGGATGCATGCAGTCGGAAGCGTGCAATTACAATTTGACGGCGACATCAGATGACGGGTCGTGCACGTTTTGTTGTTTCAGTCTGCCCTCGTCTGATGGCTATGCGCTCGATGTGGAGTCGGACTTGGATCCTTCAACGGGATTGACGCGCTACCGCATCTATGTTGTGGCTGCTCACGTTGGTGACCGGGTGCTTCAAGTCGGCGGTACGGGGTCTGCCACGCTGATCCAAACCACGACGTCTTTTTTCCAGCACCCTCTCGGTGGAGCCCTTGCTTCGACCATCACGCCGGAAAATGTACTGGCAGACCCGAGTCTCTTGATGGACAGTTGGGGAACCATTGGTTTGGATGACGCGGCCGAGCAAGAAGGAGACTTTGATGCGATAGCGGAAGGTTCCTCTATCTGGTCCACGCTATTCGAATTTGGGGAGGATCTTTATTTGGGTGGAGGCGGCAATGACGGTTGGAGTGTTTCGCCTGATGCTATCAATGCTTTGGCGGGATCAGACTTGCGGGTCCTGCTTGGTCAATGGACAACGGAGGGGGATCTCTCTGGACAAATCAGTTTGGCCATCCTTCCTTTTGGCGCATCTGAACCCGTAAACCTCGTTCTTTCCTTCATAGGGCCTCAATGCGGTTGTACCAATTCACTGGCGTGCAATTATGATTCCAACGCCAATTGGGATGATGGGACGTGCGTTTTGGTGGTGCCAGGATACGACTGTGAGGGCCAATGCATGCAAGATGATGATGGTGATGGTGTTTGTGACGCAGATGAAATCACGGGGTGTGTGTCTTCCGAGGCGTTCAATTACCACCCAGAAGCCACCCAGGATGATGGCTCTTGCCTGTTCTTCGGCTGTACCTACCCAGATGCGATCAATTTCGATTCGGGTGCTTCGGTCGATGACCAGACTTGCACTTTCGAGGGCCTGGAGTTAATTAGCTGTCCTGACCTGGATGGAAACGGAATCGTCGGCACAGGAGACTTGCTGATATTTCTTTCCGCGTTTGGCTTGTCCTGTTCTCTTTAAGGGAGTTCCAGGAACGCCAATAGACACATGTTTTATTTAAAGTGTGATGGACTTTCAGAAATAGTTAGGGCCTGAAGTACTTCTTTGTGACTCTAATAAACAATTGATTGTTTGAAGTAATTTCAAATGTTTTTTTTAGCGGTTGAATTTTGATTAAACGCAATTCGAATGATCGCAGAATCAAGATGCTTCATTGTACTTCGAGGCAGTTAACGCATTGATACTGCATAATTACCCAATGAGCATGATGTGAAAATTCGTTTTTGAAGTGCTCGATTTGAAGTGTATTCTATTCACTCATTTGATTTGTTTTTACTGTGTTGCTCGCTTTATAATCGCCGTGATTTAAAACAAATAAGAAAGGCACTAAACGGGGTTAGTGCATGCTTGGTCGGCTTTATGTTTGGATTGAGTGACATTTATTTCGGAAAGAAGTCCTTCTTTTTCAGTCACGTGACGTACCTTTCAGCGTTCCAATTATCGTATATTATGTTGCTTCCTCACTTCTGTTTTTCACGCCCGTCATTGAGAGTCTTAGCGTTTGTAGCAATGCTCTGCGCTTTTCACTCTTCACCCGTTCAAGCTGAAAATTCCCTGATGAATAACCGCGTTTTGAGCGGTGAGTCGGAGAGCCATCCAAACTCAATGGTTTTCGGGGTCAATGCGACAGGAGCATGCGGTTTAGAGGAAGTTGTTCCTTTTCGTAGTGATGTAATTGCAGGCGGTAGCTCGTCATTGCTCATGACGGAAGCCAACATTACGTTGGCTCTGACTTTTGATGGCTTTCCAATGTACATTACGGTCACGATTACGGATAGCGGTGGAGAGCTATTATGGTCGGGTGGCCCTTACGATCAATCACTGGCGAATGGCACCACACCAATAGACCTTTCATTGCCGTGCGGAATAGGCTACAACTTGGCGGTGATGGATACTTATGGGGATGGTGGATCAAGTTGGAGTTTATACTCTGTCGACGCCGGATATGTTCTGAGTTCAGGGGAGGCAGATTACTATGGTGCTCCAGAAAACGCATTTGATATTC
>CAJWIF010000150.1 GCA_913041135.1 uncultured Flavobacteriales bacterium | reverse complement strand
AGAGCGCTTGCATGGCATGCAAGAGGTCATCGGTTCGACTCCGATATTCTCCACAGATCAACGGCACGCCCTCAGGCGTGCCGTTTTTCGTTTGGAACGAAGTGATGAAGCGATTATGCCTCATGCGAAGGCGAATGCGTATGGTATGCGCAACGGACTCCTTGGTTGACAATCCGGACCGCATCGTTTGTATTCTTGTGGTGTCTTGAACGAACACCCCGATTCACTATGCAACCCATCCGCTTCTCTATCCTCGGCCTGATCTTGATTTTATGCGCATCGTGCGGAGAACAAGCTCCCGTAAAAAGTCCCGCCCTAGGAACAGAGTCCACCGAGTTGAGCGCCTTGGCCGATGAGGTCCGTTCTGAAACGTTGCGGAGCTGGAAGGCCTATAAGACTTACGCTTGGGGACATGATGTGTTGGCGCCGATCTCACGCACACACCGAGATTGGTATTCCGAGCCCTTGTACATTTCTCCTATTGATGCGTACAGTACGCTGGTCTTGATGGGGTTTGAGGAGGAAGCGTCTGAGGTGGAGCGCTATGTCGTGGATTCCTTGTCCTTTGATAAGGATGTGGATGTGAAGATATTCGAGGTCAATATCCGCATCTTGGGCGGGCTTTTGTCCATGTACAGTCACTGCAAGAATCCCCAGGTCCTGGACAAAGCGCGAGATTTTGCGGATCGCATGCTGCCGGCATTCAATACGCCAACGGGGATCCCCCGGTATTGGGTGAATTTGCAGACAGGAGAAAGCCGAGGCGATACCGTCAATGTGGCGGAGGCTGCTTCGTATACGTTTGAAATGGGAGTGCTCAGTCATTTTACGGGCGATGCGAAGTATTATGAGACGGGGAAACGGGCGACACGGGCGGTTTTTAATCGGCGGAGTGATCTCAATTTAATCGGTGAGATCATCGATGTGTCGTCGGGAGATTGGGTGAGTACCCAGAGCCACATCTGCGCAGGGGTTGACTCGTACTACGAATACCTGCTCAAGAGCTGGGTGTTGTTCCAAGATGAGGAACTCAAGGAGATTTGGGACGTCAGTCTTCCCGTCATTCATGCATACTTAGCAGATGAATACGAAGGCCAGTTGTGGTATGGTCGATCGGACATGCATACGGGGGAACACGTGAGTTCCATGGTCACGTTGTACGATGCCTTTTTCCCGGCCATGTTGGCCCTGTCTGGTGATACCGCTCGTGCTGTTCGATTGCAATCCACTTGGGCCAGCTTGTGGAACAAGTATGGTTTGGAGCCCATGGTCTATGATTACCGCACAGGTGAACCAGGCTATCCGGTGTACGACCTCAATCCAGAAATCATGGAATCGGCTTATTACTTGTCGAGGATTACGGGAGATTCTCAGTTTGTGGAGATGAACAAAGGGTTTTGGGAAGATCTGAAGACCCACTGCCGCACGGACGTGGCATTTGCATCGGTCGAAAATGTAGCTACCATGGAACCGCGGGATTACATGCCGACCTTCTTTTTTGCTGAAACGTTGAAATACCTGTATCTCACGTTTTCACCGAATCTCCAAGGAGTTCATTTGGAAGACTGCGTGTTCACCACGGAAGCCCATCCGTTCAGAAAAGTGGATTTTACCGAATTCAATGTCCAGGGACAATGATCGCCTAGACCATCGTTTTTTAGAAAGCAGAAGAGCGTGCCGGTGTCAATAACGCACCACCAAGCGAGAAGAGCTAGTCTCTTCAATCGTTGAGGTCATCAAGAGGGTCATCCAACTGGCTGTTTCTCCAACGAAGCCGTCGGTACCTGCTGCGCCGTCAAAGCATCCGTCACCTTGGCAGCCAATGCACCCGCCCGTTCCGCCTTGTCCTCCGGTCAGTTCAATGAGCGTCTCGCCATTGAGCTTGAGGACGGTAACGTCTCCACTTTCTCCGCTTGAAGCAGGACCGCAATCCCAACCAGACCATCCTGTAGAACCCGGGTTGCACGTGATGGTTTCATTTGAATCCATGCCGGCTGTAGCAGCAGTTAATGTTAAGGTGTCCCCTACTTGGAGATTGTAGAGCATGCCGTTGATGTGCATTGCCCGTCCACCCGTTCCGCCTTGAGGATTGCACATGCACGTTTCTGCTCCAGTAATTTGACCGCAAACATCACCACCTTCGCCTCCAGACGCTCCAAACAATTCAATGGATAAGGTCTGCAAGCCTCCGGGAATGATGAACTCGTTGCCATCTGTACTCGAATCAAAAACACCGTGGGTTGAAGGTGCCGTTGGACCGTTGAGTAAAGCTTGAATAAAATCTTCCTCGGTGCCTTCGTTACCTAAGGAGAGCCATATTTCGTATGCGCTCAATCCGGAATCTCCAGCCTCTCCAGCGGGTCCAATGTCGCCTTGATCACCTTGTTCGCCTTGATCACCTTGTTCGCCTTGATCACCTTGTTCGCCTTGATCACCTTGTTCGCCTTGATCACCTTGTTCGCCTTGATCACCTTGTTCGCCAGGAGCTCCATCAGAACCTACCAACGATGCTAGAAAGTCTTCAGTCGAACCTGCGTTTCCAGCATCAATCCACAAATCATACGCACTCTGCCCAGAATCACTCAAAGCAATGGCAACAGCGCTATACACGGTGTCAGCAATCATCAAATACAAGGTGTCATTGACGAAGAGTAACTCTTGCAATTCATTTTGTGGGTCCTCATCTCCAGGAAGAAGCAATTCCGTTAGATCAACAGAGAAGTCTGTATTCCAAACGGCTAGAAAAGGCGTTAAATCGGCAAAAGTGATGGTGCCACTGCAATCGAAATCTGGATTGTAGGGAAGGTTTTCACACGTGATTTGAGCACTCAGATTCAAGGTGCCAAACATGAAACTCAAAGGGAAAATAAATTTCCACTTGATCAAATTCAAAGATTTTTGCGAGATTATCATGGCGGACTTATGAGTTTGCCAATATAATACCATTTCAAGGGTTCTAGATGGATTTCGGTGATTTTTGTCGATATTAATGTTTTGCTGAGCGATTTTAACAGGTATTTCACGGGATTGGGTTTTTAATTTTATTTCCGACATTGGACCATGAATCAGAGAATAAAGGATGGTTTGTTCATGGGGATGGTCGTTTGTATTGTGGGGGTTTCATTCATCGGTTGCCGTCAAGGAGGGGACATCTCAACGGTGGAAGAAATACAAAATCAGGATACGTTGATTGTTCTTTGCTCTCGACTTTATGAAAGCAGAACGTATGAGCAGTACTTGGAGCGATGGGCTTCGGATTCACTGGTTTTGCAATTGATGGACGCAGGAGAACTGGATGAGGGAGGGTGGCTTAAAGCACTTGAGACATCGAACGGGGTGCTCCTTACTGGGGGAGCTGATCTGGATCCGGGACTATACGGCCAAGCCGGTGACACCATTTTGTGCGGAGACATTCAACCGGTTCGAGACTCCATTGAGAATCGGCTTTTGAATTGGGTCAATGAAACCGGTGTACCCTGTCTTGGTATATGCCGAGGATTGCAACACATGAATGTGTTTGCGGGCGGCACTTTGGATCCCCATTTGCCTCGACTTCACGGAGATATGCACCGTGCTGGTCTGCAAGGAAGTTCGCGAGATACCGTTCATTCAGTGCGAGTTGTTGCCATTCCGCGCGGCATCGATGTTGAAGTCGGCAACGAAAGTGTCACGATTTCACACCACCACCAGGGCATAGATGTGTTGGGGCAATCATTGAAGGTTTGGGCGATAGCCCCCGATGGATTGTCAGAAGGTATTGTGCATATGGATACAGCTCGTTTCCCATTCTACGTGGGTGTTCAGTGGCACCCAGAACGATCGAATCAAGACCAATATCTGGTCGAACCAGTCGGGGAGGGATTCGTCAATGCCATGCTGGATGCTCAGGAATAACGAAAATAGCCTTAGCGTTCTGGCATATACGCTTCAGCGCGATTTCGAGCATTGCCCCGGACATTCAGCCAAAACAAATTGATGTCGCCTACGTGCCAATTGTCGCGGTGTAGA
>CAJWIF010000149.1 GCA_913041135.1 uncultured Flavobacteriales bacterium | reverse complement strand
ACACACCCACCACTCAGCACAAATCCATTCACCGGGGCCCAAAGCACGGGTCAATTCAACTTGCAGATACTCGCGATAATTGGGTTTTGACCCCGAATACAATACCATACCCGCATACCCTTGTCCGTCAACAGTCTCCTGCGAACCAAAGACATTGTTCGGAACACCGGTTACGCCAGTCGCCCCGCAGGTGTCAAAATGATCGGGTGTTCCCGCATTGGGCTGCTTCCAATGCCGCAGCGTCTGAAGTTCATTTTGTGTGAAACTGGAAGGACACCAGAGGCGATCTTCAAAACTCCCATTGGGCACCAAGTTCTCAAATCGATTGTCCGCCTGAGCTGCCGCCTCTAAACCGCTAAAAAAGATAAAACCCAGCGCAAAAAATCGAAACAGAAAAAGCTGCTCCAGATCGAGTCCGAAACAGCTTTTCCTATTCAAAAACCCGCGAGTCAGTGCGCTCATAGCTTACAAACGCAATGAAGCGCAGCGTTATCGAATGATTTCAAACGTAACCCGACGATTTTTGGCGCGGCTAATGTCCGTATCCCGTGTGCTAGCAGGGTCAAGATCTTCCCTTGAATCCGTCACCAAACGTGAGGCCGCAATGCCGAAATCACCAAACTTAGTCACCACAATGGCCGCGCGTTTTGCTCCGAGCTCTCGGTAACGAGGGTTGATCTTTCCTTCATTGAATTCATCCTCATCAGCATGCCCAATGATGCGAAGCTTCCAAGAAGGGTTTTCCTTTAACATGTCAGCCAGTTGAGAAATCGTCGCCTGCCCCGTTCCCGTTGGGTTGCGCTTTAAGAAAGCATAGTAAACAGCAGAAACGCCGATGATATCCTCAGCAGACATGCTCTCGCTCAAGACAACAGAGGAGCCGAACACCAAGTCAGTTCTCACCTCATCAGCCCGTGTACACGCACACTGTGACTTGGCGCTGATTGGAAAGACCTTCACGTTGTCTAAGTAGTAGTAAGCATGGTTCAATTGTGGACCCGAGATGCCGGAAGGACGCTTGATCTTCTCAACTGTCATGTCTCCATCCTTTTCAAACCCACCAATCATGAGGTACTCTTCTTCACCCGTTCCGATGGTTGTTCCACAAATGGTTTCCCACCCGTCATACAAGGACATCACTTTGTTTCCATGATGCTTCACATCCATGTCTCGAACGATAATCCCTTGGTTGCCTTGCTCAATCTTACGATCGCTCAAAACAGCACCAATTCCATTGACGGAGTATCGAGATAAATCACTCAAGCTGATATCGAAGGAAACACAGTACATCTGGTTCTTCTCCAAAGCTGTCGTCAATTCCACCTCGTAGTAATTCCGAAACATCCGCGTATCCTTGGAATATGCGCGAAGACCAGCGTAACAAACCCCTTCTGAAGCATCTTGCTTGCCATACAGGTTGTTTGGAATGTTGACTTTTTCAGACTTCATCCCTTCAGCAAACAAATCGAGAAGTGACTCTGTACCGGCAAACCAATTTTCAGAGAACTCTTCCAACTGACCATAGCCCTTGAGCTTTTTCAGGTTGGAGTTTTCAAAGCTGCTGTTGGGCACCAAATTGTCTTCCTGCGCTGTGAGCGAAACCCCAAAAGAAGAGGCCACAAACACAGCAATCACTCCTGCGCATGCAGCGCGCAAATTCATCTCGTTTATCATGTTATTCATTCCGTAGGTTCAAGCTGATTTTTGGACAGTCTCTACGAACACTTTGACATGTTCTGGATTGACATCCGGGTAAACTCCATGGCCCAAGTTAGCAATGTGACGCCGCGTCCCAAAATTTGAAAGCATCTCCTGCGTCTTTTTTCGGATAACCTCAGGAGAAGCATATAAAATGGAAGGGTCCAAATTGCCTTGCAATGTCTTTTCTTCCCCCACCAATTGACGTGCCTTTCGCGGGTCTGTTTGCCAATCCAATCCCAAGGTATGGCAGGACAAGTCAGCCAATTGCGGCAACAAATGCGCTCCACCTTTGGCAAACACAGTTACGGGAACAAGCGGACTCAAAGCGTCACACATTCGTTGCAAACGGGGCATCATAAACTCTGCGTACAGACCATCACTGAGCACGCCAGCCCAACTGTCAAAAATCTGCACCAAATCAGCTCCTGCTTTCACTTGGGCTTGCAAATACGCGATCGACGCTTCGGTAATGGAATCAAGTAAGGAATGAGCAAAAGCCGGTTGCTCCCACAATAAGCGTCGGGGCAGTGCCCAATCTTTCGACCCTTTCCCTTCGACCATATAACAAAAAATGGTCCACGGGGCACCGCAAAACCCAATCAAAGGAACCCGGCCAGCCAAGTCTCGCTTGGTCTGTCGAATGGCATCCAAGACATAGGACAAATGAACTTCAGGGTCCACATTGGTTCTCAGACGTTTCAAATCTTGAACCGTCCGCACCACTTCTGGAAACCGGGGGCCGACTTTTTCAACCAGCTCATACGGCAAGCCCATGGCTTCCGGAATCACCAGAATGTCTGAAAATATGATGGCGGCGTCTACTCCGAGAATGTCAACGGGTTGTATGGTGACTTCACTAGCATGAACAGGCGACTCAACCAAATCCTTAAACCCTCCCATCTTTGCCCTTACAGCTCTGTATTCAGGCAAGATTCTACCGGCTTGACGCATCAACCATACAGGAGGACGCTCCACATCTTCTCCCCTCGCTGCTCTCAAAAGCAGGTCGTTTTGCAAAGGAGCACGCTCAGGTTTATTGTTCAAAAGGGATTGGGCTTCCATGGTTGATTTCAATGCAATATCTTAAAGACGGTTTCACGCAATAGGGCTCCATCGGGGGTTGTGGCATTGCCTTGCCCTTTGGATTTTCGATCCGCTTCCAACAAGTAGCCAAAAATCCTGCCAACTTTCTCAGGTGAGTAGTGCCGAGCGGCTTCAGCATACTGTTTCACAGCAAAAGGAGCACATTTCAGTGCCTTAGCTGCAGCGGGGCCCGAACGGTCTTTGAGTCCGTGATAGGCATAGATCTTGCCGAAAAAACTACCCAACACAGGCATGATCATCGCCACAGGATGGTCCTTGGGGTTGGCGGCAAAGAAATTCGCAATGAGATGAGAACGCTGCACATTTTTCGAACCAAGGGCGCGTTGCAGCTCAAACACGTTGTAATCCTTGCTGATTCCAATGTGCGTTTCAATGTGTTCCGGCGAAATTTCGGTTCCTGCCGGCAATACAATTTTCAACTTATTCAACTCATTGACCACCTTTCTCAGATCGTTGCCCAGGTATTCTGACAAGATCTGTGCCCCCTGCGGTGAAATCGTCAATGCTTGTTCGCGGACATAGTTGGAAATCCAGTCTGGCAATTTGTAGTCTCTGACTTTTTCGCTAAGGAACAGTAAGCCATTGCGGCTAATGGTCTTGACTGCCTTCAGCCGAGCATCCGCTTTTTTATTCTTGAAGCAAAAAACCAGCACCGTGCTCGGGATGGGTGATTGTGCATATGCCTCCAATTTCGCCATGTCCTCTGAGCGTCTCCACGCCGGCCATTCTTGAGCTTCGCGCATTAAAACCAACTGTCGATCGGCCATCATAGGAAAACGACGCGCCGATTCGAGCACCTGATCGATTGTCGCATCCCGGCCGTACAAGACCACCTGATTGAAGTCCTTCATCGACTCTTCAACCACAGCAAGCTCCAATGCTTTGGACACTTCATCAATGAAGAAAGGCTCTTCTCCATGCAACAAGTAGAGCGGTTTGAATGCTTCCGCTTGGATGTCACGTATAATCTGGCGATGCGGCATGGTCGCGAAGATAATTCAGAGTGCAAGGGCCTACATCACCAGACAAGGGTATTTTTGTGACATGCCTGTTCCAACGGATTCCTCTTCATCATTCCCAAAGCTCACGCTGCCTGCAGCAGATTTAAGATTGAGGACACAAGGGAACCACACGGAAGTCCAATGCCTTAGTCGTGGGAAATACGTCCGTCTCGAGCCGGAAGAATGGGTCCGTCAGCATTGGCTTTCCTATTTGCACCACCAGTTGGGGTATCCCATCGGTATGATGGCTGCAGAA
>CAJWIF010000148.1 GCA_913041135.1 uncultured Flavobacteriales bacterium | reverse complement strand
CTAGCAATTGGTCCCAGCAGACAGCGGCTTCGGATGGTGGCTGGGAGAACGGAACGGCCGGAAGTTTAGAGAGTGAGTGGTGGAGCATCGCTTCGCATGGCAATATCATCGGCACCAATGATGATGAGTGTGACTGCGATAAAAGCGAAGACTACTTAATCTTACCTCCATTGGACTTCACTTCTGTGAGCAATGCCATTCTCGAATTTGAGTCCTACTACGATGGTGAGACATTTGAGGGGTCTACCGAAGTCGCGACCATTGAATACTCTTTGGATGCGGGCAGTTCTTGGACCATCTTTGAAACGATAGAAGGATCGAATGATGGGGCATGGAGCTCGCATGCGGTCGGCTTGGGTTCTTTGATGGGAAATTCTGATGTCTTGTTGGCCTTTCGATACAATGATGACGGAGGTTGGATGTTTGGTTGGGCCTTGGACGATGTTGTGGTGTTCGAGCCAACGGGATTGGATGCGGCAATGAGTTCGCTGGATCTTCCCTTCAATGTGCAGGTTCCTACTGAAGTTGTCGTGGGGGGCACTGTGAGTAACGTGGGTGCTGATACCATTGTGTCATTTGATATTACGTGGTCCGAAGGATTGGAGAATCACGTTCAATTGTTTGATGGTCTGATTTTAGCCTCAGGCGAGTCGATGTCTTTTGAACATCAAGATGCTTTCAGTATGGAGCAATCCGGCAGTGCTCAACTGACGGTGAGTGTTTCCAATGTCAATGGTGTTGAAGATGATGTGGCATCGAATAACACCTTGGTGCATTCTATTTCAGCGCTCGAGTATGGAACGTTCGAAGACGGTGGAATCAATCGAGAATACATCTACTACCATCCGGGAGACGCGCCTGCGGCGTGTCCTTTGGTATTCGTTTGCCATGGTTACACCGGCAGTGCGCAAGGCATCATGGATTATTCAGAATTCAATGCGCTTGCGGATGAATTTGGCTTTGCCGTCTGTTATCCGCAGGGAATAGATGATTCGTATGGCAATGCCTTTTGGAATGTGGGATATGACTTTCAAAACAACGAGACGGTCGATGACGCAGCGTACTTGATTCACCTCACGGAGCATTTGCAAACCACCAATTCGCTCGACCCGGAGCTTGTTTTTTGCACGGGAATGTCCAATGGGGCTGACTTCAGTTACTTGCTAGCCTGCGAAGCATCGAGCCATTTTCGAGCGGTCGCTCCTGTGGCAGGCATGATCATGCAAGACATCATGGATACGTGCAACCCCTCGGAAGCTGTTTCGATTTTGGAAATCCATGGGACGCAGGACAACGTGACTTATTTTGATGGGGACCCAACCAATCAAGACGATTGGGGAGCCTATCCGAGCATTCCTCAAACCATCGACTTCTTTACCGATCTCTTTGATATTCAGTTGCAAGAGTCCTTTGAATTTGAGAATGTAAATACGGATGATGGCAGCTCGGTTTCGGCAGATAAATACGGAGCTGTGGGCAGTTGCGCACAAGTCTGGCTGTATACGGTGAATGGAGGCGGGCACGATTGGCCCGGTGCCTATGGAAATATGGACATCGATTCCAGTCGAGAGGCGTGGTTATTCTTCCAGGGGATTTGCGACGCATCAACAGGAGTCGGAACCGTCCAGGTTGCTGCCGATCGTAAATTGATTGATGTGTTGGATTTACTAGGGCGCAAGGCCAGTCCAAAATCGGGTGAACTGAGGTTGTTTGTGTATTCCGACGGAACGGTCGAAAAGCGCGTGGGTTTGGAGCGTTGAGTAGTACCGTTTTCATTCTCAGCTAGTGACCGGTATATTCGGCCATGATTAAAATGCAATGGTCGCTTGTAGGAGTCGTGTGTCTTGCCTTATTTGGATGTGCAAACCCTCCTTCAGAGAGAGCCGATTCGTTTACATGGAATCCTCAAGTTGAGGCAGGTGAGACGCTTGAATCCTTTAGCCCATTGCATGCCATGCTTGATAGCGCTATCAATGCAGGTGGCATTCCTGGCGCAGAGGTTTTGATCGTTCGGCAGGGTGAGGTCGTTCACCACCAAGTGCATGGTTGGAGCAATCCGATGGATTCAGTCACGTTGCAAAAGCATTCCATTTACCGCATTTGTTCGCAGACCAAGGCGTTGACTTCCACGGCGGCGTTGATCTTGTGGGAGCGTGGCTTACTCGATTTAGATGATCCTGTGGAACAATACATCCCCTCGTTTGCCAATCTGGAATTGCTTGACAGCCTTTCCGATGACACCACATTTACGACCATTTCTCACGACCACACGATGACCATTCGGCATCTCCTCACGCACCAATCAGGGCTGTCTTATGGGGAGATAGGAGATCCTCGGTTTGATCAGATTTATGCAAAGGCCGGAGTGGTGGACTTGTTTACGACGGAGCCGCTTACGGCTGCCGAGAATTGCGAGCGATTGGCCACAACCGCCTTGATCCATGCACCTGGGGAGCGCTGGAATTATAGTTTGGGCCTGGAGGTGGTTGTTCGGGTGGTAGAAGTGGTGTCTGGACAGCCTTTTGATGTTTTCTTGAAAACGGAATTGCTGGAGCCACTGGGTATGACCGATACGCACTTTTACTTACCAGAGGGTCTGAGGGATCGCTTGGTCCCTGTGTGTGAGCCTGCTGAAGAAGGGTGGAAGCTGCATGAACACCGACAATACACGACCGATTATCCGGTGGCCGGGTCGCGAACGTTCTTTGGCGGTGGCGCTGGTCTCTCCAGCACAGCGGTGGACTATGCTAAATTTCTACAGATGTATCTGAACCGCGGGGCTTTCAATGGCCAGCGCATTCTAAAAGAAGCCACCGTCGATTCGATTATGTCCAATCAAGAGGTTGAGCTTCGGGAAGGGAGTGGTTGGCACCAGGGATTGGCGTTCGGTGTTCAGAACGAGTTGGGTGAGGCGGCTGGGGGAAGCCCCGCAGGCACGTTCTTCTGGGGTGGATATTTCAATACAACGTATGCCGCGGATCCATCGACAGGTACGATCGGCATTCTCATGAAGCAAACCTACGGAGCAACTGACCCGACTTCAGGGCGCTTCAGCTCGCTGGTTTTTCCAGGAAGTAAAGAGGCTCATTGACGCCGCGAAGCTCCGTTTTCAGCAGCAAAACGAGCAGCCACTTTTTGCAGGTCCTGAATTTGCAATTCCGTAATGCCCCACGTTTCCATAAAATGAGCTTGCATGAGCTCGTCCATAACAATGGCGCCTTTTGTTTCACGTGCTTGTGACATCACGCGCAGGTAGGGCATCATGGCTTCCTGTGCTTGTTCAGCATCCAGTTCCGTCACCCGCATGATGAGATCATGGATCATGTCTGATTCTAGGCCAAACGCCGTGTAGGCTTCAGCAATGACTTGACTGATGTCCGGTGCAGCTGGCGGGGTGTTGGATTGACTGAATGCCATGGCTGGGAGACAGATCAAAGCGGTAAGAAGAATGTTTTTCATGGTATCGGGGAATGATCAGTCTCTAAAAATGGAAAGCGTTCCAGCGCACCATTCGGTAAGTCCCGGGGTTTCAAGACAGGGGTAATTCTGAATTTCCAACGTGTAGTAATACACCCCGTCAGGAACCTCAGTGCCATCTTGCTTGCGCCCTGAAAATCCGGCGGTTTCAGGTGTCATGGTGTACACGAGTTGTCCCCAACGATTGTAGATGTCGATGGTGTAGTAAAGGCAAGAGGCGACGGCAGCTGGAAGTTCAAGGCGGTCGTTGTAGTCGTCGTTGTTGGGTGTGATCACATTCGGTACGAAAAACCCAGTAAGATCCAGTGCGTTTTGAAGCACAACGGATTCGTTGGTGCTATAGCTGCAGCCGTAAATGTCCGTCACGGTCAAGCCTAAATCAAACGTTCCGGTTTGATCGAAGTAGAAGACGGGTTCCGCAAAAATGGCGATGACCTCAGTGTCCAAGAACCAAGCATATTCATGGTCTGTGTTGGGGTCTAGCGTAGTGCTTTGAAGTTGCAACTCATTGCAAACCAATTGAAAATCAAACGTGGGTTCTAGTGGAGTCGCCAAAACATACGGTTGCACTTCCGTGTACGTGCACCCATTGGCATCGGTGTAGCTGTAGCTCACCTCGTAATCACCGGGTGCAGCGCCTTCGTGGACGAGTTCATTTCCGTTCAACAAGTCCCCTGACAACGTGCCTCCGTTTGGAGCAGGGTACAAGGGGATGTTTCCGTCATACAGGCAGTAACTATCGGCGGCTCCAAGGTCCACAGCTGGCAGTGGCTG
>CAJWIF010000147.1 GCA_913041135.1 uncultured Flavobacteriales bacterium | reverse complement strand
TTCATTCGGAGGGGTACTTCGATATGTGCTTACATATATTTTTCTTCCGGATTTAATTCCGGATCCCGATGGAGGCATTTGTTCGATCACTTCGAATGCACGGCCCTCTCGACTGTAAACACTGTCCAAGTGAATCACTTCTAACCCTAATTTACTTAAGCTTTCCGTCGCTTCCTGAAGCAGTAAACCTCGTATTTCGGGAACCTCCATAGACTCCCCATGGCGACTATAAAAATGCAAGAAAATCCACATTCCTCCAAGCACAATCGCCCAGACCCAGCCCAGGCGATAGACCGTTCGTAAAAACGCTCGACTAAACACAAATTTGAGCCAGTTTTTCATGGGCAATCAGAACGTGATATAAGGGGGATTCGTATCGGCATGTTCCAAAATATTATCCCATCATTTCTTCTTCTAAGGCATTGTCAAAGGTGTTACGCCATTCTGCGCAAAAGCCAAAACTGTGATTGTCCACTTCAATTTTTCCTTTTGTCACGTGGCCAAGCAACACCAATGGAACGTCATATTCTTCAATGGCGTCCAACAAGGTGTCTTGCTGCATTTCCGTGCATGTGACTAGTATGCGGCTTTGCCCTTCACCAAATAAGAAGGCGTCTAAACGGATCTCGTCGTCCGTGACGATATCAAAGCCCAAGCCATTGGGCATGCCCATCTCTAAAAGAGAAACAAACAATCCCCCATCAGACACATCGTGTGCCGCCTCAATGCACCCTCTATGAATCGCTGTTCGGACACACTCCTGAACTTTCCCTTCAGAGTCAATATTGAAATGTGGAGCCGGGGACTTCTTGACCCCCACAATTGAACTCAGGTACTCAGAGGCATTGATACACGGAGTCGACTCTCCAATCAAGAAAATCAGCTCGCCTTTCTCCTTGAAATCGAGAGACATGTGATGCTTTCTGTCTTCCATGATTCCTACCATCCCAATGGTAGGGGTTGGAAAGACCGCAATTGCGGTGCCATCTGGCTGAACCGATTGATTGTAAAAACTCACATTCCCACCGGTGACCGGCGTATTGAAGTGACGGCAAGCGCGGCTCATTCCTTGAATGGCATGCACAAATTGCCAATACACTTCAGGGTTATGGGGATTGCCAAAATTCAAGCAGTTTGTAATCGCACTCGGCACCGCTCCCGTACAACTGATATTTCGCGCAGCTTCAGCAACGGCAATGGCTGTTCCAATTTCAGGGTCCATATCCACATAACGCGCATTGCAATCCACGGTCAGTGCCAATGCTTTTTCCGTCCCTCGAACACGAACTACACTCGCGTCAGACGGACGATTGGTATTGCGGTTTAAGGTCCCAACCATGCTGTCATACTGCTCCCAAACCCAGCGTTTCGATGCGATGTTCGGGTTCTCCACAAGCTGTTCTGCAATGGCCTTTGCTTCTTCAATAGTCGGCACGGGAACCGTGTCGGGGTTCCATGCCTGCGCTTCTGCATACCATTGTGGCTCTGTGTACTCCCGGTCATAAACCGGCGCTCCTCCACCCAACACCAACGTATCACCAGGAACCTCTGCAACCAATTCTCCGTCCTTGAAATAGCGCAATTGATTGCCCTCAGTGACCACACCGATTTCTACAGCATGCAAATCCCATTTATCGAAGATCCCCTCCACTAAGGCCTCCTGGCCTTTATCAACCACAACCAACATTCGTTCTTGAGATTCACTCAACAAGATTTCAAAGGGCTCCATGTCTTGCTGACGCAAAGGCACTTTGTCCAAGTGAATGTCCATAGCAACCTCTCCTGCTGCAGACATTTCGGAAGTTGAACAGGTAATGCCTGCCGCGCCCATGTCTTGCATACCGCGCACCGCATCCGTTGCCGCCAATTCCAGAGTCGCTTCCAACAACAACTTCTCTTGGAAAGGATCTCCCACTTGTACCGCAGGTAAATCGTCTGCACTTTCGGACGTGATGTCTTTGGAAGCAAAAGAAGCTCCTTGAATACCGTCCTTTCCCGTTGCAGAGCCCACGATATAGACTGGATTACCAATTCCCGTAGCCGTCGCACTGATAATCTTATCGGTTTCTAAAATCCCCACGGACATCGCATTCACCAGAGGGTTCACTTGATAGCACGGGTCAAAAAACAGCTCCCCTCCTACAATCGGCACACCAAAGCTGTTGCCGTAATCGCCAATCCCTTTCACCACACCCTCGAGCAGCCATTTCGTTCTCGGATGATCCAAACTTCCGAATCGCAAGCTGTTCAATTGCGCAATCGGGCGGGCACCCATCGTGAAAATATCCCGATTGATTCCCCCTACTCCTGTTGCTGCGCCTTGGTAAGGCTCCAGTGCAGAAGGGTGGTTGTGTGATTCGATTTTGAACGCGCAACCCAGACCGCCTCCGATATCAACGATTCCCGCGTTCTCTTCACCGGCCTTTACCAGCATGTGGTCTCCATCTTTTGGGAGTGTCTTCAACCACTTGATGGAGTTCTTGTACGAACAATGCTCGCTCCACATGACAGAATAAATGCACATCTCCGTGAAATTGGGTGTGCGGCCCATGATGGATTTGATTTTATCAAATTCATCAGAAGTAAGGCCCATTTCTTGAGCCTGATCAAGTGTAGCAATGGCTGTTGAGGCTTGCATTTTCGCGTGTTTTAGCGCTCAAAAATACGCCTGCGAAACACGGATTCCGTGCGGAATCGAATGCATTTGTTCACCATTTCCAAAGACGTTGTGAATGAACTCCATTTGCTCGGTGTCTCGTGTTGTATTTTCGGCGGCATGAGAGCAGTCATTCAACGCGTTCAATCAGGGAGCGTTGCCATCGCAGGCAATACCGTGGGGACCATTCAAAAAGGCCTTGTCATCTTATTGGGAGTCGAAGATGCCGACGGAATCGACGACGTCAATTGGCTCGCCGCCAAGGTTGCAGCCCTCCGAATCTTCTCGGACAACGATGGGAAAATGAATCTGTCCGTGAGAGACCTAGATGGAGAAGCCTTGGTCATCAGCCAATTCACATTGCATGCCTCCATAAAAAAAGGAACCCGTCCAAGCTTTGTACGCGCCGCCCCACCCGAACATGCCATCCCGCTCTATGAAGCTTTTCTCGAAACACTCGAACGTGAAATGGACAAACCCGTTGAGCGCGGTCAATTTGGCGCAGATATGCAGGTTTCCTTGATCAACGACGGTCCGGTCACCATTTGGATTGACACACAAAACAAATCATGAGCACCCCTTCCCCTTCCTTGCGTGAAGCGCAAGACCAAGTGGACCAATGGATTAAAACCATTGGTGTTCGCTATTTCAGCGAATTGACCAACCTGGCCATTCTCACAGAAGAAGTCGGAGAGTTGGCACGCATTATCGCACGAAAATTCGGCGACCAAAGTGAAAAACCATCTGATCGTGGAGCAGACCTGGGCGACGAAATGGCCGATGTCCTCTGGGTTTTAATGGCACTAGCCAATCAAACTGGCGTGGACCTATCCGATGCCCTAGCCCGCAACATCGAAAAAAAAACGCAGCGTGATGCGGAACGCCACCGCAACAATCCAAAACTCCAATCTTAATCCATGGCACGCATCCTCACACTTTGTTTGATCGCTTCCATTGGAATGCTCGCTGATGTACACGGCCAACGTTCCACAACCACATTGGACCCCACGCCTTCATCCGAACGACTCACCGCTGCAAGTGACCGCCAAACCGCTGCAAACAACAGCTGGACTTCCGGACTGCCCTTGCGCTGTGTTGGCCCGACGATTATGAGTGGCCGCGTTTCCGATATCGCTGTGGCTCCCGGGGACGGCAGCGAGTTTTATGTAGCCTACGCTTCGGGAGGCCTGTGGCACACGCGCAATAACGGAACGAGCTTTGAGCCGCTTTTTGACCAAGCCCTCAGCATCACACTGGGAGCTGTAGCATTGCATGCGGAAACTCAGCGTTTATGGGCCGGAACAGGCGAAGTAAATTCATCCCGAAGCTCCTATGCTGGAACGGGTGTCTACATCAGTGACGACCAAGGCGACACGTGGGAACATCGCGGATTGGAGGATACGCAGCACATAGGACGCATCGAATTGCACCCGACCAATGGCGACATCGCTTGGGTTGCTGCACTGGGACCGCTGTATTCAAAAAATACATCAGGAGGGGTTTATCGCACCCTTAACGGAGGACTGGACTGGACGTGTGTGCTGGCCATTGATGGCTTGGACAATCGAGCAGGCGCAGTGGATTTGATCCTCGACCCTTCAGACTCTAACCACTTGTTCGC
>CAJWIF010000146.1 GCA_913041135.1 uncultured Flavobacteriales bacterium | reverse complement strand
CACCACGTATCAACAATGGGGCACTTCGATTGCCCAACGACATCCCGGTACCAAAACCAAGCTTCCTCATTGATTGGTTCTCCGACGGTTCCAAGAACTTTAAGCGAAGACAAGTCATGCTGTGTAACAGGTTCAGATCCGCTTGACATCAGCGACCGAATGGCTGTTGGAGCTGTGTAAAATTGATTGACTTTGTGCTTGGCACAGACCTCCCAAAACCGGCCTGCATCCGGATACGTTGGGATGCCTTCAAACATCAAGGACGTTGCTCCATTCAAGAGGGGGCCGTAGATAATGTAGCTGTGTCCTGTAATCCAGCCAACGTCTGCAGTGCACCAGTACACGTCGTCCCCTTCATATTGAAAAACATTGGAGAAGGTATAGCCGGCATAGACCATGTACCCTCCATGCACGTGAACCACACCTTTGGGTTTTCCTGTGGACCCTGAGGTGTACAAGATGAACAGCATGTCTTCAGAATCCATGGGTTCCGCAGCGCAAACTGTTGATTTACCTGCTACCAATTCATCCCAATACAGGTCTCTGTTTGGCAGCATTTCGCAGGCGATCCCCGTGACTTTTTGTACGACCACAGACTCGACGCATGTAGAGTTTAGAAGAGCCGTATCGACGGTTTCTTTTAGTGGAATCGTTTTGGTCCCGCGGCGTCCCTCGTCCGCGGTGATGACAATTTTTGCTTGTGCATCTTCGATTCGATCATGCAATGCTTGGGCACTAAACCCGGCAAAAACAACCGAATGCACGGCTCCAATCCGAGCGCACGCTAAAACAGCAATGGTCAGCTCGGGAGTCATGGGCATGTAAAGCACAACGCGGTCTCCTTTCTTGACTCCTAAGGATTTCAAGGCGTTTCCAAATTGACATGTTTGAGCATGAAGCTCCGAATACGTCAATGTTCGAATAGACTCTTGGGGGTCATTGGGTTCCCAAATGAGGGCTGTTTTGTCCCCTTTAATTTGGAGGTGCCGGTCCAGTGCATTTGCAGTGATATTCACCTTTCCATCCTGAAACCACTCTACATGCGCATCATTGAACGTTCCGTTGCGAACGGAAGAAAAGGGATGGATCCACTCGAAGGAATTTGCGATGTCCCTCCAAAATGAATCAGGAGTGTCTTTGCTCTTTTGGAAGGCCTTCTGATAGGCGTCAAATGATCGAAGTTGAAAAGACATGTTGAAAGAATTGGATTTTGTCAAGTTACACTGTCAATACGTGGCCTTTGGTGTGCCGGTGTAAATTTCAAAGTCATTCACGAAACCAAAAGAGGCGATGCCGCGTATGCTCTATAAAAAGCGCCCCATGGCATTTACCTGGAACCCCTTTTCTCAGTTTGAATTCGACGAAGGCAATGTGGTCATCCGTCATCCGAATTCAGGTTATTTTGCACGCATTACAGGGCCAATAGTGGAGCTTTTAAGCCAGTTGCCGTTTTCCGATGTCGAAGTCGCAGTGAGCATTTGGCAGAACAGAACAGGTGCTAGAGAAGAAACCCTGAGGAAGGCCAGCGAAGTCTGGCAACAATTGTGTGATTGGGACATTGTTTTGAATTCACCAAAAGACATTGTCGAGGAAGGCAATCCGGATCGATGGATTACCCTGCTTCGTCAAGAGAGCCATTCGCACGTGATGCGATTCATGGATTTTCAAGACGTTCAATTCGAAGAAGAAAAGCGATTCGGAAGAAACGATGACGCTTTGGACGATGACATTTGGCCATTAGGTGCCTGATGCTATCGGTAATTACAATCCCCAAAGGGGCAAGCAATCACTTTGCTTATCTCCATCTTAAGTGCTTGATTGATCGGCCTTCAGACTGAATCTCTTTGAGCGATGCTACACCTATTTGAATGTGTTCTTCGGCAAAGTTTTTTGTGACCACTCGGTCACTTTCTTCAGTTTTTACGCCGGAAGGTGTCATGGGTTCATCACTTACGAGCAGGAGAGCGCCAACAGACAAACGGTTGGCAAATCCAACAGAGAAAAGCGTAGCGGTTTCCATGTCAATGGCTTGTGCTCGCGTTCCTTTCAAATATTCTTTAAATTCTTCATCGTGCTCCCAGACTCGGCGATTGGTAGTGTACACCGAACCGGTGTCATAATCCCGATTGAAGTCGCGAATGGTTGATGAAATGGCCCGTTGTAGTGCGAAGCTAGGAAGTGCAGGAACCTCAGGAGGGAAGTAATCATCTGATGTTCCCTCTCCTCGGATTCCGGCTAGCGGTAAAATCAAGTCGCCAATTTTATTTCGTTCCTTCAATGAACCGCATTTACCTAAGAATAGCACCGCTTTGGGCTTGATCGCTGAAAGTAAATCCATAATGGTTGCCGCATTCGCGCTTCCCATCCCAAAATTGATCATTGTGATGTCATGGGCTGTGGCATTGGGCATGGCTTTATCACGTCCAATGATTTCAACTTCTTGAGACTCTGCAAAGCTTTCGAGGTAATGATTAAAATTTGTAAGAAGAATGAATTGCCCAAATTCATTCAGCTCAAGTCCTGTATATCGTGGGAGCCAATTGGTAACGATCGAATGTTTATCATGCATATCTGCAATATAGAGGCTCTGACTTTAGCATTTTGAAGCGACATTGCAACTGATGAACAAAGAAGTGCAACAGGTGTCCTCCTTTGAGGAGTGGATTGTTGGAGACTTGAAGGTCCTCGAACAGGATTTGCTCAATGCGGCCCATACAGCTTGTAAAAATGCCTACGCACCGTATTCAAATTTTCGAGTAGGTTCGGCGGTACTCCTAAGATCCGGTCGAACGGTGATTGGAAGTAACCAAGAGAACATGGCGTATCCGAGTGGGTTATGTGCTGAAAGAGTCGCCTTTTTCAGTGCAGGAGCTCAGTTTCCTGGGGATGATATCATTGCCGCAGCGGTGGTCACGGATATCAACATGCCGTTGGAACACTTTTCTCCTTGCGGGGGCTGCCGGCAGGTGATGGTTGAATCCGAGTTGCGTCAAAAGAAACCCATTCGTTTTCTGATGCAGGCAGGAGATTCTAATGTGTTGGTTTCGCCAGATGTCATTCGATTTCTTCCTTTGGCTTTTCAGCTGCCAGCCCGCTAGAAACTGAAACATTCAGGGCAATCCATACGTAATGGATTGAACGGGAACACCGTACCCCTGAAGCCTATGTCCTATTCGATTTTTTTTCGCTCTAAACGACAACTTAAGTGGAAGCCTTTTCGCTTGCTTTTGGCTGCTATTATGGGACTTTCTTCCATAGGGGGTTGGAGTCAATCCTGGCTTTTGGGAGGTACGGGTACTCTTCAGGTGGGTGGCGGTTTTGATGGCAATGTTTGGAAAATCCCAATGCAGGTGGCTCATCCATTCTCCGCCTCTCAAAGCGACGGGTTCACAGCGCTTCATGCCAAATGGAACCGAGATGCTGTTCGAGGAGTCAACCATTGGGTGCTACATGCTTCGGGGTTTGCTAAAAAACATGCCGTCCAAAGCGGGGCAAATGCGCACCGTGTTGAATTTGGTGCCAAGCTATTGCACCGATTGAGTGATCGTGTTCGCGGTGACCTGGGCTTGCTGCTCTTAGAGCAGCAGCAATTGGAAGTGCATTGGGAAGACAACGAACAATGGTCCTCCATGGGGCGAATGGATGTGCAATCGTTTGCCTGCATGAATTTTGAATTAAACCCGCGCATTCAGTCGGACCTCGGTGTAACATGGCGTCGCTCTGCCTACCATCGGCAGTCTCCTGCATACTCGAACGAATCATTCAATTTGCATGCTGCATGGAAGCTGCGTTTGCTCCGTCGAGCTCGCGGCTTGCGCAGATTCGATTTGGTCAATCCACAGCGCACGTTGGAGGCAGGTGCGGTCCACGTTCGCATGCAATTCAGTCAGCGAAATTTTGACGATTGGAGGGTGAGTAGATCGGGTGTGATCTGGACGAAAACTTTATTGATTCCAGAAGTGTCGGTGGACCCGATGTCTTCCATGCCGAATCGTGTTTGGGTGGATTGGCAAGTGGAGGGGCGCTACGTTTCTCCTTCAAAGCAGGGGTGGAATGTGTATTTCGATGTGTCATGGAACCGTCGTTTAGACCGAAGCCTGGGTGACTTTGGTGGAAATATGTTGGCTGCAGGTGCCGGGGTGCAATGCCATTCGAACTTGCTGAAGTTAGAATGCGGTCTTTCTCGAAGACACCAACAATTTGAACGGCGCTTCGCATGGACAGAACAAGGGATTCAGAACCTGCGTTATCACGTGACTGCTTGGAATTTGGATGTCGAAATTCCGACGGTACGAGGATGGTCTTTGTTCGCCCAAAGCGCAGGATCTATGAGGCAATCAAATCACACAGGCCCTTCGATTGGAAACCGTCATAACATGAATTTTC
>CAJWIF010000145.1 GCA_913041135.1 uncultured Flavobacteriales bacterium | reverse complement strand
CAGCAAACCCACCTTGTAAAATAAGCGCGACACTTTTACTTTCTGTTGCCCATGGAATGCCCTCCGGACAATTTACATTGATGTTGCAAGCGCCTGAATTGCCATAAGGTCCTCGATTCTCCAGAACAGCCTCTGGTCGAAATACACTGCGGTACGCGTGCACGACTTGCGCAATATGAAGGACTGCTTCAAAAGCAGCATTCAACGGTTCATGGTATTCTATAATGACTGACGAACCAGCCGTTTGACCTATGGCCAGACTGCCCCACTCTTTGTTATTTCGGTGGTCAAAGGCTCCAATAAAGTCAGTTCGATCCGCATTCCAAACGAACAACTGCGCTCCTTTGGGCAACTCGAATTCATCGAAATAGAAACTCAAAGCCAATGCATCAGGTGAATCAAATTGCATTCGCCAAATCCGCTCATTCGCACTCACTGTCCATTGGCCGTGCTCGGCAGGTGAAATATCCACTTCAAACTCAACCCCAAAACGCCAAGGCACTTCTTTGTAGGTATCCGTTACAGCATCCTCTGCGGCCAATGCCATCCGGTCGATCGCCGGCATCCGGAACGTTGGAACATCTTCCACAAGGACATCCCAATCAGGAGAGCCTCCTCTGCTAATTTGGGCTATCGAAAGCTGCGAAAAAGAAAGGGCGACGAAACAGATGATGCCCATTCGAAGAGAACGCTGGAGGTTAGTCATAGGAAAAGGGTAAAATCAGAGAGTCTAAAAGAATGATTGTCGTACCATGAGGGGACAGTTTGTAACGCGACAAATCAAACATTTGTTCATTTCGGATCAAGGCGCGGCATGGGTCTCCCGTTGATTCATGGACAAGCATTACGGGCTGTTTCGGCGGCAAACTTTTCATCGCCGGGCCGGACGTCACCAAGCTGAATCTGTGATCACCGCATCCACCGCCATAACCGACGATCACGCGCAGGGAATCTCCAATCACATCAGCCGAGATCACTTCAACCGAAGCATTTTTCCAAGAAGGACCGGGCAGTTCCATTGAAGGCGATACCCCTGGATTCAAAGCCTCACGTGGAAGCCCTTTTTGTTCTTGGCATCCGGAGCATAAAACCAAGAATACACTGCCCACAATGGAGCACATCTTAGAGCTAACTTTTGGCATGGTCGAATATAAGTCAACAACTACGAACCACTTGAACGCCGATGTCATAAAGACTTGGCATTCAAGCACCGACCTTATTCCAATCAGCGGATATCAATGAGGTAGGGCATGCGCGCTTGCACACGATCACCCGACTCCAACATCCGATGCACACGCATCAGTTCGAGCGTCTGCAGTTGAGACATGCCCATGTGCTCCAAGACTTCGCCTGCTACCGTCACACCAGCAAACTGCTCGATGAAGGCTTCAATTGGATCTTTCATTTCAGGCAGATAAACGACGTCGTCATTTCCTAGTGAATCCAATCCCGCCAATTCAACCGCTCCGGCGATGGCATCGTCCAAGTTTCCGATGACATCGACCAGTCCACGCTCCTTCGCATCCTCTCCAGTCCAAACCCGTCCACGGGCCATTTCATTCACTTCATCAAAGGACTTGCCGCGTCCCTCCGCTACAATCGAAACGAAATCATTGTAGATATCGGTGATCGATGCATTCATCGCTTCCATCTGCAACGCATCCAAAGGTTTATCTAACCCAATTCCAGCATGAGGATGTGTGCGAACATCATCAAAAGCCAATCCCATCTTGTCCTTGAGCAATTCACCGGCATGCGGCAGCATCCCGAACACACCGATAGAACCGGTAATTGTGGTGGCGTTTGCATAAATACGATCGGCTCCAGCGCTGATGTAATACCCCCCTGAAGCAGCTAAATCTCCCATACTGACTACCAAGGTTTTTCCGGCTTCCTGCAGCAATTGTGTTTCTCTCCAAATGACATCGCTAGCCAAAGCAGATCCTCCAGGACTGTTTACGCGCAGCACCACCGCTTCCACATCCGGAGCGAGGCGTGCCTGGCGCAGCGCCTTGGACAAGGTCTCAGACCCTATTGTTTGGTCATCTCCCTCACCTGATTCAATGGCACCTACTGCATAGATCACGGCCAAGCGACCGCCAAGAGGCTCCTCCTCTTCCTTCTCCCCTTCTGGCTCATTCATAAAGCTCATGAAGCTCAAGTCCAGTGCTGCTTCTTCCATTGTCGGCATGAGGTAGTCACTGAATGTCAAATATTCTGGCTCCTCACCGACTTGCTCACGAACCCAATCCTTCACCTCATCCTCGTACATCAACCCATCGAACAGGCCGACATTGACCCCGTCTTCCGCCACACGCAAAGACAGCGTAGCTGCAATCTCATCCACCTTGTCTTCACTCAAGTTGCGTCCTGAAGCAATGCCTGATCGCACTTCGCTCCAAATTCCATCCAATAGCGCATTCATCTGTTCGCGATTGGCATCGCTCATGCTGGTGCGGGTAAAGGGCTCAACGGCACTCTTGAATTGGTTGTCTGGCCCTCGCAACACGGTCATCTCCACTCCGAGCTTATCCAACATCCCAGTGAAATAGGTCGTTTGCAACCGCATGCCACTAAAGTCCGCGAAACCGTTGGGGTGCAGGAACACTTCATCAGCGACCGAACCCAGATACATGGCTCCCATCGTGGTCATTTCACTCCATGCCATGATCCACTTGCCTGAGGATTTGAACGTTTCTAGACCCGCGCGTAGATCTTCCATTGTCGATGGTGATGCCGCCACGGAAGTCAAGTTCAAATACAGCCCCTCCACGTCGTCATCCTCAGCAGCCTCCTCCAGACCTTGTAAAATTTCAAGCAACCCCAATCCGGCATCCGATCCCAATCCTCCAATATCAATGGCCGAGCCTCCTGCTCCGCGCTCCATGATGGGACCGTTCAATTTCATGACCAATACGGTCGGCTCTTCGAGTCCTTGCTCTTCATCTATGTCATCCGATTCGAATGCTGAAGCAAACCCTCCAACCAAGGCTCCTACAAAAACGAAAATCAAAATGGTACCGCTAATCAATAGCGCTGCAGATGCTCCAACGAAAGAAGAGAGGGTGTTTTTCAAAAACGACATGAATATGGTTTATTTAAGGTGAGTCAAAGCTAAAGGCTGTTCCGTAAGTAATATCAAAAGGCAAGCAGATTTGTGACTGGATGCGCGTGAATTGAGTATTTCTTAACATATTCGACCAGGATTCAACCGAACGTGTTTTCACACCATGTTTGCACCGTGAAGCGAAGACACTTAATCGGCCTTGGAAGCAACTTGGGAGACCGGGAGCATTTGCTTGACAACGCAATCCAAAAGATGCAGGAATTGTGGGGTGTTTTGCCGCGATGTTCCAACCGGTACAATACCCCTGCTTGGGGAATGCCCGAGGGCACGCCTGATTTTTTAAATCAAGTGGTCTTGCTGGCATGGGACCATTCTCCTGCTCCAGAATCCATCATGCACGCATTGCTGGAAATTGAAAAAGAGCTGGGCCGCACGCGCATTGAAAAGAATGCAGGGTACGTATCACGCACCATGGACCTGGACCTGCTCGCAATCGAGGGAGTGGTATGGAACACTCCCGAGCTCACCTTGCCCCATCCGCGCATGCACCTTAGGAAATTTGTGCTGCTGCCAATGGCTGAGTTGGCTGGTGATGTTCGTTCAACTCCAGATGGACCGACCGTTGATGAACTGTTGAGCACGTGTCCGGATGTATCTTCGGTGCAGCTTTGGCCCGCTCCTGGATTGTAGAATTGAAAATTGGACCTTCCTCCCGTGAAATCTCCTTATGCATACATTGCCATCGAAGGCAACATCGGCGCTGGAAAATCCACCTTTGCCAAGATTTTAGCGGATCACTTGGGCAGCGATTTGATGCTGGAACAATTCGAAGAAAACCCTTTTTTGAAGCCGTTTTATGAAGATCCAGAGCGCTATGCATTGAGCGTTGAATTGGCCTTTGTCAGCGATCGGTATCGTCAACTGAAGCAGCGATTGGGTGCACGCAATTTGTTTCGACAGAAGCTCATCGCTGACTACAGCTTTGTGAAAAGCATGATTTTTGCCAAGGCGAACCTGCCGACTGCTGAATTCAAGCTTTTTCAGACCATGTTCAAACTGATGGAAGCAGACGTCGCTACACCCGAAGTCACCGCTATTCTGCATCCGAGCCCTGAAAAAATCCGAGCGCAGATCAAGGCGCGCGGGAGGAGTTATGAGCAGGACATCACCGGGGAGTATCTCGATAAAATCGCATCACACTACCAGCAACATTATCGGTATGCACGCGGCTCCCGAATTCTCTGGATTGACACGACCGACTTGGATTTCGTCGCCAATCCAAAAGATGCGCAACGACTCATCGATTTAATTCTCATGCCAAGAAAACCTGGT
>CAJWIF010000144.1 GCA_913041135.1 uncultured Flavobacteriales bacterium | reverse complement strand
AAATAATCTTGATGCTCGCCAAACAAACAAATACGCCCCGGTGCCGATGCCGCAATTCTCACTTTCGCGTCTTGTTGATGCGAAGCAGCAATACCGTGCACAACACGGTCAGTGCTGCCAATCCCCAAAAGCGCGGCATTTCGTCATACAACCACGATCCGGTCGCAAACAGCGCGGCATACACACCAATACTCGCCAAAGCCATGGACAACATGCCCCGAGGAACAGACCATGGCACCTTGTTTTCTGAATCTGCAGGCGCCCATTTTCGCCACCCCGGTCCACCCGGCTTTACTTTGTCTACGAATCGCTTTAGAGTCGCATCTGATTCGGCTGGAGTCAGCAGCGTACCAACCAACCAGACCAACGTGGTCAACAGCGTGCCCCAGAGGAGTTTCTCATAATCAGCCAATACAACCGAACTCATTTGATCATGCACAAATGTGAAATACCCCGCCACCACCAATGAACCGAACATAGCTATCAGCTCCGTCCATGCGCTTATGCGCCACCAAAACCACCGCAAGATAAACAGTCCTCCTGTGCCCGCTCCGATCAATAAAAGCAAGTTGAAGGCTTGACCTGCATCCGTAAGCAGAAGGCCCAATCCACCCCCTAAAATCAGGGACACCACCGTCGCCAGCCGGCCCGCTCGAACCTGTTCTGGGCCAGTGGCATCCGGTCGAAAAAAGCGAACCCAGAAATCATTGACGAGGTAGCTCGCACCCAGATTGAGTTGGGTAGACATCGTGCTCATAAAAGCCGCTAACAGCGAAGCAGCAACCAGTCCCAACAAACCAGGAGGCAACAGTGAAAGCATCGCGGGATAGGCCAAGTCGTGACCAATTTTATCCGCGGGTATGTTGGGGAATGCCTGCTGCAAATCAGCCAATGTTGGAAAGACCACCAAAGAAGCCAATGCAATCAAAATCCACGGCCAAGGACGCAAGGCATAATGGGCGACATTGAATAGCAATGTAGCTCCGACGGCATGCGACTCATCTTTGGCACTGAACATGCGCTGGGCGATATAACCACCACCACCGGGTTCCGCTCCCGGGTAATAACTCGCCCACCATTGAACAGCCAGCGGTACAAGCAGGACTGGCATCCAAGCTGAGGGATCGCCCATGTCGGGGAGGATCGCGGTTTTTACCGAAACATCAGGGTGTTCCAACAAAGCGGCTAAGCCTCCGATGATTTCCAGATCAAGCAAATAACAGCAGGCCCAAACCGAACCAACCATGGCCAAAATAAACTGAACAAAGTCCGTAAGAATGACCGCCCGAAGTCCGCCCAAAGCACTGTACGAAAGTGTAATGACACCCGTAATCAACAAGGTCAACCAGCCTGGCCATCCCATGAGAATCCCTCCCAATTTGATGGCGGCTAAGGAGACTGTACCCATCACTAAGACATTGAAAACGAGACCCAAATAGAGCGCCCGAAACCCTCTCAAAACCGCTGCGGCTTTGCCTCCATAGCGCAGCTCATAAAATTCAATATCCGTCATCACGCCGGAACGTCTCCACAAACGGGCATAGACGAAGACGGTCAGCATCCCTGTCAAAAGAAAAGCCCACCAGCCCCAGTTTCCACTTACCCCCTGCTCTCGCACAAGTCCTGTGACTAGGTTAGGCGTATCCGTTGAAAAGGTGGTCGCGACCATGCTCACTCCAAGGAGCCACCAAGGCATCGATCGTCCGGCAAGAAAAAAGCTTTTCGCATCCTTTCCGGCTTGCTTAGACGCCCACAGGCCCACGCCGAGGGCCAATAGAAAATAGGCGCCGATGATCGCCCAATCAAATCCTGTTAACTGCATAACACAAGGATAAGAAAGCGACAGCCACCTGACCTCTTCGTGTTCATAAACCGAACTCCATTCGGGATTTCTTCGTCATCCCTTTGACCACGCAATCATAACTGTGAGCAATTAACTCTTCCGCGACCTTCCACGTCACATCGGAAAGTGAATCGACCGAATTCCAATGCTTTTTATTGAGATGAAATCCCGGACGAATGCCCGCATACGTTTCACGCAGTTCCAGCGCACGTTCAGGATTACATTTGAGCGAAACTCCCTTAAAATCATAGATATTAGCGATGGCAAACACCTTGTCTGCAACCTTCCAAACCATCGTGTGATCATCAAAAGGAAAGGACTCTGTCACGTGTGGTTTAGAGAGACAAAATGACCGCACGTGCTCAAATTCAAATGTTCTCATTGTCTTGGGAAATTTCGACATTAAATTGCAGCGAATTCACACGAAACCAAATTACATGCGATTCACTACCCACATTCTGGGCGCTGCCCTTTTGATGCCTTTATTTTCAAGTGCGCAATGCACAGATCTCTTCATCTCTGAATACCTTGAAGGGTGGAGCAATAACAAGGCCATTGAAATCTTCAATCCTACTGAATCGGCCGTGGATCTTGCCGATTATCGTTTGGAGCGCTATTCCAATGGAGCTACTACAGCTCAAGACAATCAAAAAGTAGACCTTTCCGGCACGTTGGAAGCCAACAGTGTGGTCGTAGTGGTATTGGACAAGCAAGATCCAGATGGTGTGGACTTTGAAGCGCCTGTTTGGGATGAACTCGCTGAAGCGGCAGATCTTTGGGTATGCCCTGTTTACGAAGAGAACAACACGATGTACTTCAACGGCAATGATGCCATGGTTCTTCGCAAAATTTCCACGAATTCAGCGATTGACATTTTTGGTAAAATCGGAGAAGATCCGGGAGAAGCAGGATGGGCTGAAATGACCCAAAACCACTCATTGGTGAGGAAGGAAACCGTCACTCAAGGCGATACGGATGCCCTCAATGATTTCTTGGTCGTGGACGAATGGAACGGCACTTTGTGGTCAAGCGACTCTTTGAACTACACTTTGGATATGGTTTTCGCAAACCTCGGATCACACAGCTGCAACTGCGGCACCACCGATGTTAATGAACTCAAGAATTCAAATGAATTTGAGCTCTTCCCTAACCCTTCTTCAGGCGATTTCACTTGGTTGCGCAGCGAAAAAGAAGTTCAGGAAGTGACGGTTTACAGCCTCTCTGGTCAACGTCTTATCCAACAGCAAGTGAATGGCCAGAAGGTATTTCAGTTGTCCCTCAAAGATTCACCATCTGGAATTTACCTTGTGACAGCGACGTTTGAGAACGGTGCGCGTTCGACGCAGCGTTTCTCTCTGAAATAATTCCATAAAACATGGATAGGTTGAATCTTTGGAGACTGGCCGCATTGTTTTTTGTCGCGTTTACTGCCAACGCGTCAGCTCAGTCCTGCATCATCAAAGGTGCAGTTTTTGATGTCCTATCGGGTGAGCCGTTGATCGGAGCTTACATTAAAACCGGCAACGAAATCATCTCGACTGACCTTGATGGTAAGTTCTCCATTGAGGCTCCTACCGGAGAGGCAACAATTGAAGTCTCTTACATCGGCTATTCGAGCCAAGCGAGGCAGATCAAATGCACCAGCGGTGAGGCATTTGCCCGATTCAGGATGGAGACATTGGTAATGAATGAGGCCGTAGTTGCCGCAGACATTGTGATTTCCAGGAAGACTCCAGTTGCATTTACGAATGTACTCCCAGCCCAAATCCAAGAAGAATTGGCTGGTAGGGACCTTCCGATGATATTGAACACTACACCCGGTGTATATGCTACTCAGCAGGGAGGCGGCGACGGAGATGCCCGTGTTACCATTCGCGGCTTCGACCAAACGAATCTTGCGGTGATGGTCGATGGCGTCCCCATGAATGATATGGAGAATGGCTGGGTCTACTGGAGCAATTGGGCCGGACTCGACCTTGTCGTTCGCACGACCCAAGTTCAGCGCGGATTGGGCGCAAGCAAACTCGCGATCCCATCTGTAGGTGGCACAATCAACATTTTGACAGGAGGTGATGAATCCGGCAACGGTTCGATCAATTACCAGACGGAAGTGGGGTCATACGGTTATTACCGAAACAGCTTGAGTGGAGTCTTTGGTAACAAGAAGAAAGGATTCCTTCACTTTGCGGGATCTTTCAAAACAAATCAAGGATTTGCAGAAGGACTGGAGTCTAAGACCTATGCATATTACCTGAAAGGTCGAAAGACCCTGGGGAATCACAACCTGAGTATTACCACCTTTGGAGCACCCCAACGCCATGGTCAGCGTGCGTATCAAATGCAAGTATTCGAATACGACAAGGATTTGGCAGCCCAACTCACAGATGAGGCTGGCCAACAGGAACTGCAGGATATTTACAACTCCAACTACAGCAACAATGCGTCCACGGGAGAAGTTGACACAACGTACAATACCATCGTCGATGGAGGACGAGGATTCAATGAATTCTTAATCAATTATCAAGAGGTGTACTACAACTTCAATGAGACCACGGGACAAGTTGACACGACATACGGAGCAAAT
>CAJWIF010000143.1 GCA_913041135.1 uncultured Flavobacteriales bacterium | reverse complement strand
CGCAATGCGCTCCCTTTGATCTCGTGCGTGACGATAATGCGCGTGGCTTCCCGTTGTGTACTTGATCCAATTGTTGTGCCGTTCAGCATCGACTTGTTCTCGGAAGGCATAATGGTCTTCAAACCAGAGCTGGTCGACATCCCGATGGCACGCCATGATTTGCACGCGGTAAGCAATTCCGTCATCCGGTTCAGGAACAGAGAAGTCCGGCCGAGTTGTTGCCTGAACCGCTGGTGTTGTAGTTACTTTTGATTGATTGGACAGCTCCTGAAGAGCGACGTCATCGGGTGAGGGCGCAAGCTGTTCCAACGGACTTGATGGAATGACCACGGAATGCGGTTGGTTATTGAAAATAGTATGCCATGTCCCGTGCACGTTGGCAGCGCAAGCCGTCATATTTCCAGATAACCGATAGGAAAGCTGAATGGAAGGGGCGGCAGGCGCGTGCTGCCAGACCAATAACAGCGTGTCGCCAAACCGGTCCATGATACTTGGATTGCCGTTTGATTCCCATTCAAAGGTGCAGTCTTCGGGAATGATCTCTTCCCATTTCATAAAGGACCCTGGCTCGAAGCCTGAGAATGCAAGCTCCATGTAGCCGATGTCTTCGCTTTCAAGAGTCAAAGAGCGCGTTGCTTGCGGATTCCATGAATTCTCCGTTTGCATGGCAGTGGCTGGAGTTCTGTCCAATGAAATCACATGCGGTTCGAACTCGACGTCTCTCCGAGAACCTTCTTCAATGAATGAAAACCACTGCTTGATTTCGCCTCCGATGAAGTTAGTGCGTGTACTCAGTCGAACTGAAATGTGGATAGAAGGTGTCGTTGGGATGTCCATCCAAATGAACTTGGCTTTTTGATCCTCGTACGTAAAGGAAGCTCCGTCTGTTTTCAATGGCTCGATGATGATCCCAGGAGGGAAGGTCAGTTGAAATCGAGCGAACCCCGCTGTCTGTCCTTTATCGATGGTCCAAGAAGCGATGGTGCTGGATCCCACGGCCATGGAATCAGGGAGTGTGTGCTCTTCTACAAGTCCCAAACCAATAAATAGCAAGAATGCATTGATCAGTGGGTGGTACAAGATGGAGGAAGCGAATGCGAAAAGAGCCATGTATGCCAACGGTATGTGCTAATCTACCGGTCAAGCTGTCGCATTGTAACACCATCGAATAGACTTGCAAACACCGATATGTGGGCTGATTCGTATTTGGCTACTGTGATGTTGGTACAAAAAAATAGTCCTGTCCCGGCGTTCCGGAACAGGACCAACTTAACCAAATTATCACTTGATGCTTAGCTTGCGCTAAACTCACTTAAAACCGAATCAAAGTTATGTTTCGGTATAGCTGATAAACGGAGGGGGCAAATAGGTTATTGACATCCAACCGTTAAAAAAGCCTACCCTTTGGATTTCATGGATTGTCCGCTATCTTTGCGCCCCAATTAAGGAAAGATGAAGTCAGGAATTCACCCCGAAAATTACCGCTTGGTTGTCTTCAAAGACATGTCCAACGAATACTCGTTTTTGAGCCGTTCAACTGCGAATACAAAGGAAAATATCGTCTGGGAGGATGGGAACGAATACCCCTTGATTAAAATCGAGGTCAGCCACAAGTCCCATCCATTCTACACGGGTAAGGCCCAATTCGTAGATACAGCAGGACGTATCGATAAGTTCCGTAAGAAATACGGTGAGTTTGGAGGTAAGGCAAGTATGGCGATGCAAGCTGAGGCTGCCGAAGAGACTCCAGAAACTCCAGAAGCACCGGAAGCTTCAGCAGCGTCAGAGGAATAATCTGATGAGTTGCAAAGAAAAAAGCCACTGGTTGTCCAGTGGCTTTTTTCGTGCAAAGTATTTTGATTCAACGCGTCTTATTGTTCCTGTCGACCTCAGACAGACAAGGGGGTGGTCCCCGTTATTTCCAAGCCATAGCCAATGATGCCCTTTTTTCTCGGGTGGTCAGATAGGATATGCAGTTTGCGAATTCCCAAGTCTCGGATGATTTGTGCGCCAATGCCATAATCTTTGGAGTCCATGGTGTTGGATTCCTTCTTGTTGGGGGTGGCTTGTTTCTCCTTGTAGATTTTCAGCTCATCGGTCAAGCTTTGCCCTTCACGCAATTTGTTGATGTAGACGACAACTCCCTTTCCTTGCTTTTGAATTTGCTTCATTGCGGCATGCAATTCAGGCCCTTTCCCAAAGTTGGTCATTTGAAATACATCCCCCAACATGCTTGTGCTGTGGACGCGAACGGGTACATCATCATCTTCAGTCCATTCACCGAGCGTTAAGGCGAGGTGCTCTACGTCGTTGGTCAGTTGACGGTAGGTGATGGCCTTAAATTGACCAAAGGCCGTCTCAATGTCCAATTCAAGTGTGCGCTCAATGAGTGTTTCGTTGGCCAACCGGTATTGGATTAAATCCTCGATGGACACCAGTTTGAGCTCATGCTCATTGGCTAATTTTCGGCATTCTGGCAGTCGGGCCATGGTGCCGTCTTCGTTCATGATCTCCACGATGACTCCAGCGGGTTCAAACCCAGCGAGTCGGGAGAAGTCAATCGCAGCTTCCGTGTGGCCTGCTCTTCGCAGTACACCTCCGGCCCGTGCCCGAAGCGGAAAGATGTGTCCTGGGCGCCCCAGTTCATTGGGATCCGTCTTGGGGTCAATCAATGCTTGAATCGTTTTGGAACGATCCTGTGCTGAAATGCCCGTCGTGCAGCCATGGCCCATGAGGTCAACAGATACAGTGAAGGGTGTTTCGAATGCGGCGTTGTTGGTCTGCACCATGAGCGCGAGATCAAGGTCGTCACAGCGCTTCTCAACCAGTGGTGCGCAAATGAGGCCTCGTCCGTGTGTGGCCATGAAGTTGACCACTTCTGGGGTCGCGTGACGGGCTGCGATCAGGAAGTCGCCCTCATTTTCACGGTCCTCATCGTCAACGACAATGATCACTTCTCCTCTTCGAATGGCTTCAATTGCCTCTGGAATGGTGTCCAACATACTCATGGCGTAAAAGTACATCGGAGAATGGGCTCGTCCCTCCATAACTTTGCATCATGATTTTACCCATTGTTGCGTACGGTGATCCGGTTCTGAAGTCAGAAGCTTCAGAGTTGGAAAAGAACCATCCTAATTTGACTGAGTTGATAAAGAATATGTGGGAAACCATGGACGCCGCTGAAGGTGTCGGGTTGGCTGCTCCACAAATTGGACAAAGCATTCGCTTATTTGTTGCTGATGGTTCTCCTTTTGGTGAAGGGGAATCGGGTGATCCAGATTGCATCGGTTTTCGCCGTGTGATGATCAATCCGGTCATCTTTGACGAGTCCGACGAGGTGTCTGAGATGGAAGAGGGCTGTCTTTCCATTCCGGGGATTCGAGAACCCGTTGAGAGACCTGTTTCCATTTCGGTTGAATATTTTGATGAGTCTTGGAATTTGGTTGAAGAAAAACTCAAGGGACTGCCTGCGCGCATTGTGCAGCATGAATATGACCACTTGGACGGTACGTTGATTACCGATCACCTAAATCCGATGCGTCGACGTTTGCTTCATGGCAAGTTGCGGGACATCGGATTGGGAAAAGTATCCTCTGATTACCGCATGCGGTATCCTCAATCCCGGAAATGATGGGCATTCGATTGCATGAAACCCTCATTGCGCTTGTGATAAGCTGCTTCGGTTGTCAGTCTGCGACAGATTCCAATTCAATGCTCGAAGTGGATTGCGGCGAATCAGCAGCACAAATCGAGCAACTTGAGCAGAAGCTGTTTGCGCTATCTGACGATCTGGTGCCAGATCAGGAGATCCGCAGCCAGCTGATGGGGGCGTATGCTGCGTTTGCGAATGCATGCCATGATGATCCAAGAACTGCTGAACTGCTTTTTCGTCGTTCTGATTTGTTGCGTTCTGCGGGGAAATTTCAAGAGGCCATGACCCAGCTTCGGGATGTTCATGATCATTTTCCGGAGTATGAAAAGCGAGCCCTCTGTGCTTTTTTGGTCGGCTTCATCGCTGAAGAAGAGTTGAATGACCGAGAACAAGCCAAAAAGACATATGAGCAAGTTATTGCTTTGCACGATAGCACCAATGTTGCGATGTGGGCACGTCAATCGCTGTTGAATTTGAAAGCAACTACGGACCGACGTAATGTGTCAGGGAAAACGAATTAACACATTGAACCCGTATCTGCTGTTGGATTCAGTGGGCAATGCACAGCAATAGCCCACGGGGTGCGCAGGTATGATGGTCCTGTGTTTGATTCTGCCTTTGTTTTCGCCGTCATGAATCTTCGATTGAAGCGCCTTCATTCTGAGCATTGAACCACGCTGAAGTCATTCGAAAGTGGTAATTTTGTTTTTTAAACAGAATCGATCAGGATGAGTCAAAAATTTAGAGCGGGTGTATTGTGGGGGGATGAGGTGAAAGCGGTCTTTGAAGACGCACACAAAAACGGATATG
>CAJWIF010000142.1 GCA_913041135.1 uncultured Flavobacteriales bacterium | reverse complement strand
AGTACACGAACCGAGGTGATTCGCTACCAGCGTGTAGATTCCACGGCTGTTGCAAAACCCGAAAGGCTGCAATCTCTGCTCGCCGGAATGGCCGGTTCCAACGATCCAATCGAGGTTGATTTACCGGGCGAAGGTCGCCATTACATTTATTATGCGGATTCGGTTATCCTGACTCAGCTGCGCTATTATCCTCTCGCTCAGCTGATACTCATCGCTGTTTTCACTTTCGTTGCCTACCTTATTTTTAGCAGTTTTCGTCGGGCAGAACAAGACCAGGTTTGGGTGGGAATGGCCAAGGAAACCGCGCATCAATTGGGCACGCCATTGAGTTCTTTGATGGCCTGGGTGGGATTACTTGAAGATCAAGGGGTGCGATCGGACTATCTCACGGAAATGAACAGGGACATTTTGCGCCTAAATACCGTTGTGGATCGATTTAGCAAAATTGGATCGAAACCGATTTTAAAGGAACACAACATCATCGATGTCATTGAATCCACGGTAGAATATATGCGCCCTAGGGTTTCGAAGAAGGTGGATTTGATATTTGAGCCCGTGCACCGTGAAGTGCAGACAGCCCTGAGCCCACCGCTATTCAGCTGGGTTCTGGAAAATTTGATTCGGAATGCGGTAGACGCCATGGATGGTGACGGTATTATCCGATTGCAATTGGAAAAACCGGAAATCGGTGGTGTTCTTGTAACCGTTTCAGATACCGGCCCAGGAATTCCAAAGGCAAAGCGAAAAGAGATTTTCCAACCGGGCTATACGACCAAACCACGGGGTTGGGGCCTCGGTCTATCTCTTTGCAAGCGCATCATTGAAGAGTACCATGGTGGGCGCATTGAAGTGGGGGACACGAATGCAGGCACGAAATTTAGGATTGCTTTGTGATGGAAAGCAAGAGCAATTCTTCTTGGTTGCGAAATGTCCGGACCAGAATCGTTATTTGGCTCCGAGTCAGTGGAATATTGCCATGGATTTTTACGAGGAAATTACGGTTTGAAGTGGCACTGAGGAAGTTGAAATACCGTCCGCTAGAAATACCGTCAAATGCCCATGTGCTAATCGTTTGTGCTTATTACAAGCACCCAAGATGGGTTCTTGGCATGGTAGAGTCCATCCAGGCTCAAACGTTTCAGAATTGGACACTGATGATTATGGATGATTGCAGCCCAGCGCCATCCTTAAAGGAAGTAAGCCAAGTGTTTTCTAATGACAAAAGAATAAAAACATTTAGAGTTCAGACCAATCAAGGAGCGTATGCCTGTCGCAATGCCTGCCTGTCTCTTGCGGCTGAATTGCCATGGACCCATGTGACATTTATTGATCCGGATGACCAAGCTTATCCAACCTGGTTGTCGGATTCACTCGAGTTCTTGGGTTCTCGAAGTGGTGTGCTTCGAGCAGTCTTGGAGCGTTGGGATGAAAAATTCGAAAGGAAAAATTCGATGAATTACTCACATGCACCTTCTTTTTGGACACGGGATGTGTGGGAACAGTTGGGAGGATTCTTGAACGTACGGGTTGCGGCAGACACGGAGCTTTTGCTGAGAGCGAAGTATTTTAAATCGAAGATTCAAATCCTCAAAGGAATTAGTATCGCTCAACGGTGTCGCGTTCATGCGGGAAATGCGTCGAGAATAAATCTAGTGGAGAGAAAAAACTGGCTTTTGGAGCAAAAGAGGCGACTCAAGCAGGAATCACGCGACATCCGAACGGATGAAACGAGCTAAAACTAATTGCATTATTTTGGAAAGTGAAAAGATTGCGTGCATTATCGGAACAGGGAGATCGGGGACTGGTTTTATTGCAAAGGCCTTGGGAAAAGCAGGAAGAGACATCGGTCACGAAGCCATGGGAAAGGACGGGATTTCCTCCTGGTGTTTGGTGGCAGATGATATAGAGCCACCATATGGCCTTTCTTGGTCAAGAGTTAAAAATCTAGACGCCGTAATAGGCCATCAGGTTCGGCATCCAGTGGATTCAATTTTAAGCTTATTGACCATGAATAAAAGGTCGGAGGCTTTTATTAGAAACTCAGGAATTGGCGATTTTTCAAAGTGTAGAAAGAAGACAGAGTGGGCTATGATACACTGGTTAACATGGAATCAAAGGGCATATGACAAGGCGAGTTTTCACTGGACTCTTGACAACGCAGAAACGGGATTTATGCCAATGCTCGATAGCTTGAGTTGGGGAATAAATCAGCGGAAATGGACGCAATCTATTCAGGCCGCTGGCAAAATAGAAAACGCAGCTAAATCTCGGGTGCAATTTAAAAAAATGGCGCGGATGTCCCCTAAAGTCCTACTGAGTCGAATAAAGCACGCATACTTTCCAAGGGAAAGTTCGTGGCAGACGCTTGCTGACGTTGACGCCGTTCTTGCTCAAGAAATAAAATTATTTTACACCACCTTGGCTTCTGGAGGCCTTGACTAGCATGTAACGCGGGAAAACCGTTCTTAAAAGAGGTCGGATCCCGAGGGGTATTTTTTTATGCGCTGTCCACATTACCTCATCTTCAATATTCCATCCTGCCTTTTCGAGTAGAAGGCGGAATTGCCAAGGCTCAAACTCGTGATAATGGTAGTCAAATGGATCTTCAACTGACGCTCCTCGAAAGGCACTCGAGAACCAAAGCCTGAGCGGAACAGAGGCTATGAGCACAGGCGCTTCGATTGACCGGAGCAAAGGAAAAGGATTTACAAGGTGCTCAAACACTTCAAAAGAGGTGAAAGCATCTGTTTTTAAGGACTGTACACAACTGAAATCCAAGTCAAGGTCAGGAGACACGGCGTTTCTTACGTCAAAGCCCTCTGACTTTAGTCGTTCAGACATCACGTTGGGGGGGCCTAAGTCCAAAATTGACGACCCAGTAGGCAGGTGCTTTTTTACAAAATCATTTGTAATTCTCAATCGTTTGTTCAGCGCAAACGAAGGATTGTACGTTTTGATTTTTTCTGTCATTTCTAACTTTTTACTCTTACCCGGGCACCTTCCTGACGCGAAGGGCCTTAGGCGTGACCTCAAGGTACTCATCATCGCCAATCCATTCCATGTATTCTTCCAAGGAAAGTTTTCGGGGTGGGGCGATTCGGAGGCTTTTGTCCGCACCAGACGAACGCATGTTGTTGAGCTGCTTTCCGCGGACTAGGTTCAGCTCCATATCGTTATCGCGGGAACTTTCGCCGATGACTTGGCCGACGTAAATATCTTGCCCTGGATCGATGAAGAAGGTTCCACGGTCCTGAAGACGGTCTATTTCAAAAGCACGGGATTGGCCCGCTTCTTTGCAGACCAAGGATCCCAATGAGCGGGAAGTGAGTTCACCCGCATGCGGCTCATAGCCGTCAAATCGGTGGGTCATCACGGCCTCTCCAGAAGTTGCGGTCAAAACTTGGTTTCGCAAACCTATGAGCCCGCGAGACGGAATCCGGTATTCCATGTGCTGCAATTCTCCTTTGGCTTCCATTACTTGGAGCATGCCCTTGCGTTTCATTACAAGCTCGGTAGCTTTGCTTGCCACTTCGCTAGGCACATCGATTACGAGGTGTTCAAACGGCTCGTGTTTGACGCCGTCAATCTCTTTGAAAAGCACCTGAGGCTTGCCAATTTGCATTTCGTAGCCTTCACGTCGCATGGTCTCGATCAGGACCGATAAGTGCAGAATTCCACGTCCAAAAACGTTCCACTTGTCTTCGCTATCGGTAGGCTCGACGCGCAACGCTAGGTTCTTTTGCAATTCAGCGTCCAGGCGTTCACGGATGTGTCGGCTGGTCAACATCTTACCGTCGCGTCCTAGGAACGGTGATGTATTGATTGTGAAGAGCAGTGACATGGTTGGCTCGTCAACGGCAATGCGCTCCATTACCTCAGGGTTCTCAAGGTCGCTGACGGTGTCCCCGATTTCAAAACCATCCATACCCGTGATCGCACACAAGTCACCGCTTCTTACATGGTCCACCTTTTCTTTCCCTAATCCTTGGAACACGAACAGCTCTTTGGCACGAGCCTTTCGAATGCCATGTTCTGTGCAGAGCGAATAATCTTGGTTTGCGTGCAGGTCTCCGCGAAACAATCGCCCGATGGCAATACGTCCCGTGTATTTGGAGTAGTCGAGTGAAGTGATCTGAAGCAAAGGGGTTCCTTCGCGGTATGGCGCCTCTGGCACATGCTCGAGAATTACATCCAGCAAATGCGTGATGTCGGTGGTTGGCTTTTCCCAGTCTGGCCCCATCCATCCCATTTTGGCAGAACCGTAAACCGTTGCAAAGTCCAACTGCTCTTCTGTTGCATCCAAGGTGCACATCAAGTCAAACACCTGCTCTTGTGCGATGTCTGGAGTGCAATTTTCTTTATCGACTTTGTTGACCACTACAATGGGCTTCAAACCAAGCTCGATGGCTTTTCCCAGCACAAACCTTGTCTGTGGCATAGGCCCTTCGAAAGCGTCGACCACGAGCAAAACAGCGTCTGCCATCTTCAATACTCGCTCGACTTCACCTCCGAAATCAGCG
>CAJWIF010000141.1 GCA_913041135.1 uncultured Flavobacteriales bacterium | reverse complement strand
GCCGGTCTCTAGTGTGAGGGTGTAGAACCCCGTTCGCAAAGCACTGAGGTCAATTGTAGCATACGCTTCTTGTGTCGTCTGTTGCAAAACCAATCGACCAGCCATGTCCACTAAGGTGAGCAAACCTGTTTGGTCTGTTCCAAGGCGAATCAGATCCGAAGTTGGATTGGGGTAGGTCTTCAAGAACTCTGCAGCATGGGATTGAATGCTATTAACTTCTCCGATGATCACATCGGCTTCAGACCGAACTTCAAGCTTGTACTCCTCAAACGTATAGTGAATGCAGCCCGCAATGCTATACGTTTCTCCTTGAATCCATCCGTCTGCAGGCAAGTACATGTAGTCGTTGGTTTTAACCTCTCCGCTTCCATCGTCAAAAAACGCTTCGCCATAATCGGCGTCAGGATTCGTGCACGTGGCATTGATGATCTGAACAAAACAACCTTCATAGGCTTCACTTGAGGCCAACTCGCCCGTCGTGACGATGGATGGCGCTGGCACGTCATTGCCAGAAGAAACGACTTCGAAATAGCTCACGTTGCCAAGCTCTGTTACATCATAGTACTCTTGAACTTCAGCTTCGATGATGACCTCGTCTCCGATATTGGGAGCTTGAGTGTTATCAAAAACAAAAACGCCATTCCAAGGTCCAGAGCCATCTTGAACGAAGTATCCAATGACGCCTGACGTGGATGAGGTTACATTGTTTGCTGATACGATGCCAGTGGTGGTTACAGATTGGCCAACTAACGGTGAGCTGAACAATTCGCCTTGAATTTCTGCTATTGAATGCGTGACACCTTGGCTTGAAGCTTCATTAAAAGAGAGCAACAGGGCAAATAATGCAACCCCGGTCATGTAAATGTGTTTCATCTAAGAGAGTGTTTTGTGAATGTACCTTTGAGAGACAAAGAGAAATGAAAAACAACGAACTGCAAAATAGCGGCCGCATCATGTTGATAACCGGAGCAACTTCCGGATTTGGAGAAGCGATAGCTCATCTCGCGGCATCTTCAGGGTACCATCTTGTCATTTGTGGTCGCCGTGAGGGTAGACTCAATGAGTTGAGTGAGTCCTTGGGAGCATGTGTGTTAATGTCTTTGGTATTTGATGTTTGCGATGAACGCGCCACGCGGAACGCCTTACTCGAGCTTGCAGATACCATGGTGCCTCATGTGTTAATCAACAATGCGGGCTTGGCCGTTGGGACAGGATCCATCGATGTAGGGGTGTACGATGACTGGAATCGCATGATCGATACCAACATTAAAGGGCTTTTGCACGTTACGCGTGAATTGACCCCACGCATGCAAGCGGGGTCTCGGGTCATAAACATGGGTTCTGTAGCAGGGAAGCAGGCATACCCAGGCGGCGCGGTGTACAATGCAACCAAATTTGCTGTGGATGGATTGACCAAGGCCATGCGCATGGATTTGTTGCCACGTGGGATTCAGGTTGCACAAGTCGCTCCAGGTGCTGCCAATACTGAATTTAGTCTGGTACGATTCAAAGGAGATAAGCAAAAGGCGAAGAATGTCTATACCGGATTTGAGCCGTTATCGGCAGTGGATGTGGCGGAAGCAGTGATGTTCATAGCGGATCGTCCACCTCATGTGAGCATTCAAGACATCTTGATCATGCCAGCCGCTCAAGCCTCGGTTCATCACCTCTTAAGAAAAAATTCATGAAGACGAGTACGCTGCTTTTTATCGGTATTCCGAGGTTCGTTGGGCTTTCTGTGTCAATCAGTTTTTTGGCGACGTTGTCTCTCGTTATTTCAGGGTGTGGTTTTCAATCGCTGGATGCGGACTGCATTGTCCACAATGGCAGTATTTTAACCTTAGATCCTGAAAATTCAATGGGCCAAGCATTGGCGATCAAGGATGGTCGCATTGTAGAAATTGGCGCGAACAGGCAAATCTTAAATAAGTACCGCGCGCCTGTGCAAATTGATTTGCGTGGTGGAGTTGTGACTCCTGGCTTGATGGATGCCCATGCCCATTTGATTGGATATGCCGACGGTTTGCTGGAAGCAGACTTGGTAGGTACCGACTCTTGGGAAGAAGTGCTGGAAGAGGTGGTTTCGCATGCGAAGGAACATCCCTCAGCGTGGATTCGCGGCAGAGGTTGGGATCAAAATGATTGGCTACAGGCAGAGTGGCCCAACAGAAGGGCCTTGGATTCTTTGTTCCCGAACGTTCCGGTTGTTCTGGAACGAATTGATGGGCATGCCATTATAGTGAATGGAGAAGGGTTAAGAAGAGTCGGCCTCACGTGTGACATGGAACAAGATGGGGGAGTCATTCTCTGTGACGACAACAATGAGCCTACCGGGGTGCTCATTGATGAGATGGCCAATCGGGTGCTCCGTTTTATGCCTGAATACGATTCGTTGTATCGAGTACAAGCCTTCCTAGAAGCACAAACTACGATGCTGGAACATGGACTGACTCAAATTACAGACGCCGGGTTGTCTTCTAAGGAGATTGAAAGATTGCTCGCATTCGAGAAACAGGGCTTGCTGAAACTTCGGATCAATGCCATGGTTAGTGGCAATGATGATGACATTGGATGGCTCCTTGAGAACGGACCGATCGCAACCGACCGGATAACGGTGCAATCTGTCAAGTTCTACATGGACGGAGCGTTGGGTTCTCGGGGTGCGATGTTGATTGACCCGTATAGTGACTTGAAGGGATGGCGTGGAGTGAGTATGCTGGATAGGGACTGGTTTAAAAGTCAGCTCGAACAATTGCATGCCAGTGGAATGCAGGCTGCCACACATTGTATAGGAGATTCCGCAGTGCGTTTGGTGTTGAATGCATATGCGGAGGTACTGGACGGTCCAAATGATCGGCGATGGCGGATTGAACATGCCCAAGTGGTAGCAAAGGATGACATGAACCAATTCGGAACATATCACATTATCCCATCCATTCAGCCAACACATGCCACAAGTGATATGTACTGGGCCGGGGAGCGACTAGGTCGGAATCGCATTCGAAGGGCTTATGCCTATCAGGAGTTGCTCGCGCAAAATGGCATGGTGGCTTTGGGAACAGACTTTCCTGTGGAAGATATTGACCCTCGAAAGACGATGTATGCTGCGACGGCCAGGAGAGATGCTGCGGGGTATCCGGATGAGGGGTTTCAAATGAAAAATGCTTTGACTCCGGATCAAACGCTTCGTGGAATGACTCAGTGGGCGGCTTTGACTCAATTTCAAGAGCAAGATCTGGGGACAATTGAGGTTGGAAAGTTTGCGGACTTCACCTGGATGGACCGAAACTGGTTGAAGGTGAGCCCGAAGGATCTGTTGTCCACTAGAATCATGGGTACGTGCATTGAGGGTGAATGGGTCTATTTGAACGAATAACGATGCGTAGTCAACATTATTCCACGAACTGGATTGGCCTTGCTGGGGTTTTTGTGCTTGCCGTTTGTGCGGGGTATTGGATTCTGGCTCCAGAAAAATCGCTACCGATTATTCAGCCAGCAGATCTCAATCCTGCATTAGTAGACCCCAACCGTTGGGCACAAACACAGCACCAGGTGCTCCCCTTTGAACTGATCAATCAAATGGGGGATACGGTGACTGAGGCCGATGTAGAAGGGCAGGTGCGCATTGTCGACTTCTTTTTCACACGCTGCGCGACCCTGTGTCCCATTATGACATCCAATATGAAGGGCATTCAGGGTGCGCTGCATGGAAGAGAGGGCTGGAGGCTCATGAGTCACAGTGTCACTCCTGAGGCAGACAGTGTTTCCGTTTTGTCACAATACGCGAACAAGTATGAAGCAGATTCTTTGCGCTGGTGGTTTCTTACGGGCTCGAAGAAACACATATACTCCTTGGCTCGTCAAAGTTATTTCGCCTGTTACGATGAAGATCAAGGGGGGGATGGCGGATGGCAAGATTTCATTCACACAGAGAACATGGTCCTCGTCGATGGTCAAGGAAGACTCCGTGGGTTTTATGACGGAACAGACTTGGAGTCTGTGAATCAGTTGATTGAAGATGCGCTCTGGTTGATTGAAATAAAAGATTGAAAAAAAGTGGATTTCGGTTGGGTTATCCAGCAAAGTTAAACGTACATTTGCGCCCGCTTTCGAAGGAAAGTTTGTTGTTTGAAAGGTGGTTGACCCCGGAAATAAATCGAATGTATCGATTGATCTAAGAGCTTTGAAAGAAGCTAATTGTCGTCCACTTTGATTAAACGAAGCAATTGAAGAAGCCCTCGGGCCGATTCTAAATACGTTCTTTGACTTGATGCAGCAGCCCGGAATCTTTCTTCGGAAGGATTCCACAAAAAATCCACTTCCCCCCCGGGGAGTGGTATTTGATTCAGCAATGGATCAGATGTTAGATTCCCTGAGATTCTCAACAGATTAAACTTTTTACAATGGAGAGTTTGATCCTGGCTCAGGATGAACGCTAGCGGCAGGCCTAACACATGCAAGTCGAGGGGTAACAGGGAAAAGCTTGCTTTTCCGCTGACGACCGGCGCACGGGTGCGTAACGCGTATGCAACCTACCTCTTACTGGGGTATAGCCCAGAGAAATTTGGATTAATCCCCCATAGTACCA
>CAJWIF010000140.1 GCA_913041135.1 uncultured Flavobacteriales bacterium | reverse complement strand
CCATTCATGGATGCTGCTTTCAACTTGCCACCTGCCACCCGTTCACCACCGAGATGCCAATTCAAGGCTCCCCAGTCATCGGCAGAAGGGACCTCCCAACCCGTTGGGCATAGCCCGTATGGAGAATGAACAGCATGCAGGTTGTACAAGTAACCATACCTATCCGATTTCCCAGGTTGCTCATGCAAGCAGTGCGCTCCGGTGAACGAATCGTTGGACTTGCTCCATGATTTCCATTCTTTCACCCCAGTAACGCGAACGATCAACGCTCCATTGGCATATTGATCACTCCGTAAGTTTTCAGCAAACCAACAATCGTCACCAATGCGAACAAGCTCGTAAGTGTGCCCCGCATGACTTAAATCGTAGCAGTCAAAAGCCTTGTCATCCGCGTCTTGAGCAGATTCTGCTTCTTGAGCGACCAATGCCTTTGCGTCCTCTCGTATTTGACGCTCTCTCTCTTCTTCTTGGGCCTTAAGTTCCAATCGCGCGGGGGCATTGTTCAACTCATCAAGAATCGTGGACAACAGTTTGAAGATATCGGCATTCACTCCTGAAGCATTCCATTGCTGCACCCCTTCTTGGCAATCGACCAATTTCAGATTGACGACCTCCCTTGACTGAATGCATCCTACCGAACAAAACACAACGCCTTGAGATCCTTGCAGCCTGCCAGCATCCACCGCTGAGTTTTGAAATACCAGTCCCGACATACCCAATCGCTGTTCCTCTAGCACCCGATCCAAGTACTGTCTTTCTAAAATGGTATACACTTGACCCAGCTGCATTTCCGCTAAGGTCACAACGGATTCGCTTGTCAGCTGACCTCCCGAACAGCCTTCAGATTCACCGGGTATAATGAATATCCGGTCAATTTGCGCACCTTCAGGGTTTACGGTGACACGGATGTCTCCAGATTGGGCAAACACCGTTGTCATACACATCAAAGCAAGTAGAAGCGTGACGCATTTAGCTCTCAGATTCATGGCAACTTCAGACATCAATAACTCTTTTATCCATTTCATTTCGTCAACAAAGCTATTGAATCGGCGCGCAAAAACGAGAAAAACAGAAATGAGGATATAGCGCATGAAGCGAATGTAATTTATTTCCAAGATGTCTCCGTTTCTTTCAGGCATTGCATAATTTGCAGTCATGGAAGACGTTTTGCGTGTGGCAGTCATTGGAGGCGGAGCGGCTGGTTTTTTTGCCGCGCTTTCTGTCGCGGAACATCACCCTTCTGCAGAAGTGGTTCTTTTTGAAAAATCAGGCAAACTGCTTTCCAAAGTCAAAATTTCCGGTGGTGGTCGGTGCAATGTGACCAACGCTTGCTTTACGCCGAGTTCCCTTGCGAAGAATTATCCTCGAGGAGGCAAACAACTCAAAAAGGCATTCACCGAATTTCAAGCCAAGGACACCGTTAAATGGTTTACCTCGCGAGGAGTTCCGTTGAAGACCGAACCTGATGGCAGGATGTTTCCGCAGTCGGATGATTCGCAATCCATCATCGATTGTTTGATGCAGGAGGCTCACAAAAAGGGTGTGGAAATCAAAATGCAAGCTCCGGTGGGCTCCATTGTATTGTACAACGGTGAATTTCAATTGAATGCTGCCCGCTTTGACCGCGTGATCATTGCTACTGGCGGCAGCCCAAAAACCGAAGGCTTCGATTGGCTGCGGACATTGGGGCATACCGTGAGCGCTCCCGTGCCTTCGCTGTTTACCTTCAAAATCCCCCATGAACCGGTCAAAAAACTGATGGGGCTGGTGGTCAAAGACGCACTCGTCCGCATTCAAGGCACCAAACTGGCCCACCAAGGTCCCGTCCTCATTACCCATTGGGGCATGAGCGGCCCGGCGGTATTGAAACTATCCGCTTGGGGCGCCCGAGAGCTCGAGAAGCAAGGTTACGCCTTTAACATTCAAGTGAACTGGGTGGGGGTGTCCAATGAAAAGGAGGTGTCTTCCCTCATCGATGAAGCTTTGCCTGAGATTCGAAAGAAGAAAATGGCCAATGCCTGCCCTTTTGATCTGCCCAAGAACTTCTGGTTGTACCTGCTGGACAAATCAGGAATTGACGCCGATTCGTTGTGGCTCGAGCTGGGCAAGAAATCACGCAACAAACTCCTCAACACGCTGTTGAATGACATTTACGGGGTGCACGGCAAAACCACCTTCAAAGAAGAGTTTGTGACGTGTGGCGGTGTGAACGTGTCGGAAGTCGATTTCGCCACCATGCAGAGCAAGGTGATGCCTGGGTTGTATTTCGCTGGCGAGGTACTTGATGTCGATGGCATTACCGGTGGATTCAATTTCCAAGCGGCCTGGACCACGGGATTTCTGGCGGGACGTTTGCGTTAGGTCGATCAGTTTGGCGTACCAGCAGGCAGTCACGTTTCACTACAGGAATGATTCAAGACCTCAAATGGAACAAGCGAAACGAGAGCGTCGGGCTTGCGTTCAATTGAGTTGAATGCGCTTTTCTACGCTGCCGTCTGAATAGAGATACAACAGCAATCGATTGGGTTCGATATCCGTCGTTCTTCCCATCAAATCCATGACACGAACCACTTTTTTCGCAACAAGGGAGGACGGAATCTCTGAAGCAATGGAGTTTGTGGATTCTTCACAAGCCGCAGAGAAGAATTCCCAAATCAATTCGGTGCTATCAATGTCTTGGTTCCCCCACGCTCCGAACCAATCATGCCCCCCTCCGTTGACCCGGTAATGATGAAACTCTTGTCCACCTGGGGCGCCAAAATGCCGAATGAAATCGACGGTGCTGAGATCCAACAACACGGTATTGGGGACCGCTTCTTCAACCACCTCCGTAGTTCCCATCAGTCCCGTCCAAAAACCCATAACATCCTCTACACCCCATCCCCCACTCCACGGACCATCAAGGATTACGCCTTGATTGTAATTGACCGTAGGATCCAATGTGCCGTGCAAGTGTATAATCGGCAAGGCATTCTCGGGGTTGCAGTTGACTTGATCGTCAGCACTCATGTTCCCCGTTACTGATCCAATGGCCCGGAACAAATCCGGCCTTTCACAGGCGAGGGTATAGCTCATGAAGCCTCCATTTGACATGCCGCACGTAAACGTGCAAGCGGGATTCAATCCATACTGCTCATGCAGTGTCTCCACCAACAAGGAAAGAAAACCAATGTCATCGGTGTCGCTGATCCCCAAATTAGCATTCCAATGATTGATGCCCAAATCGTCCGATGTCCCTTGTGGATAGCATATGACAGCCTCTCCATTTTCAGCGACATCGGCCCAACCAGAATACCCTCTGATGATGTTGGCCGAACTCACATATGCGTGAAGGACCAAGACCAGTGGAAGCCCTTCGGTATCTCCATTCGGCACGTCCAGAAGGTATGTCCGTTCCAATCCATCATGAGACAATGTAAATTCCTGTTGAGCGAGAAGAGTGCACCCATGGGTACAATAACAAAGCAGTGCGAGGGCAGCCAATAGAATATTTCGCATGACGCAAGGTAAGAATAGATCGCACCTCAAAATTAGCCCCCGATCCAAGGAATTACATCGCAGCATCTTCAAGAGAGCGCCCAGATGCCCGGTCGAATAATTTCAACATCATGTCTTCCGCTTTCTCATCAGGAGGACCTCCTTGTGCCCGCTCGAAACCGTATGTTTCCTGGGGCCCATGATCGATCAATTTGAAGCGGAAAATGTAATCATCTGCGTCTTTGGCTCGCCCCGAGAATGTACCGAAGCGCAGGTCGTTTAGTTGCAGGGAACCGTCATTGCGCCGAACCGCATTGAGGTATCCATCGCTGAACCAACGCAGCACGCCAAGTGTCTCATCCGTGTCGAGGTTGTGAAGCAGTTCATATCCTTTGCTTGTCGGATGAAAAGCGATCGGAATCTCGTCCAAAATAGAATATTGGCCCAAAAGGAACGCTTCTTCCGTGTCCACAACCACATTCCAAAGGAGATTATTGAAGATGGTCGGCGTGATCAGAAAGTGTTTGTAGCTCATTCCCTGCTCGTGAAGTGATCCTTCAATGGTCCGATGCACCTGGTGGTAATTTAGAGCAGTCAACGTCAAATACAGGCAACTCCAACCCAAGCCCACCCGGTTCCAAACCCGTCGACGGGAATCGTTCCGAGTGAAGCGTGCCGCTATGAGCAGACACACGAGGAACGGAAATGTATACAAAGGATCAACTACCGCTACGGTTCCCCACGCCACGCGGACGTCAGAAAATGGAGCGAAAATCTGTGTGCCATAGGTTGTGAAGCAATCGAGCAGAACGTGGGTCAAGAAGCCCCAAAAGAACAAAAGCACCCACCCTCTAACATCGGCATTTGGAGCCTTCCAATCTCCGCTGAAATACCTCCTGTGTCCATGTCTCCACAACCCAATAGCTACCAACGGAATGTAGACCGCCACAGGCCACCATGACCCCGGAGCAAAAATCTGGAACAGGAAGTTCACAACAAACCCAACCACTACCGCCGCGGCCGCTTTGGTGCCCAGCGCCAACCAGGCGTGATGCCGGCTGCTGTACAACCGGTCCGTCACCCACCCGAAGACCCATGCGCCAACTACACAAAAAACC
>CAJWIF010000139.1 GCA_913041135.1 uncultured Flavobacteriales bacterium | reverse complement strand
CAGCGTTATAGTTGCAAGCGTTGTCCGCCGTGCAACCACTAACCTCAAACTCATCACATGTACCGTCGCCATCCGCATCGCTCAAGCAGTTGCCATCACAGTCATATCCTGTAGCAGGACCGTTGCCGTCACAATCGCAGTCGCCCTCGGCAATGCCGTCACCACCACAAACGCCGCACTCGTCATTTGCTGTGCACGATCCGTCATCATCCGTAGCATCTGCATTGTAGTTGCAAGCTGTAGCATCTGTACATCCAGCAACCTCCAAGTCATCACATGTACCGTCGCCATCCGCATCGCTCAAGCAGTTGCCATCACAGTCATATCCTGTAGCAGGACCGTTGCCGTCACAATCGCAGTCGCCCTCAGCAATGCCGGCGCCACCACAAACGCCGCACTCGTCCAATACGTTGCCATCGCAGTCGCAGTCACCTTCTGCAATACCATCGCCGCCGCAAACACCACATTCATCCAATACGTTGCCATCGCAGTCGCAGGCGTCTTCAGCAATGCCGTCGCCACCACAAACGCCGCACTCGTCATTCACAGCACATGAGCCGTCGTCCTCCGTCGCATCCATGTCGTAGTTGCAAGCCGTAGCGTCCGTGCAACCCAAAACAGCATAATCGCAGCTGCCATCGTCGTACTCTGCTGCGTCATCGTAGTTCGTTGCTGTAGCATCCGTACATCCACAAGCGTTGCCCGTGTCACCGCCACCGCCGTCAGAACCATCCACTGAATATGTGCCAACTCCGTCGAAGCTAAACGTCATATACAAAGACTCCGCTCCTACGCCGTTCTCAAAGACCTGAACATTCATCGTTCCAGCGAAATCCCCAGCCGTTGTCATTTGCATGAACAACACCCTATTATTTACTGCGTCTGGCAAGCCGTTCGAAGAACCGTTCAATACATACCAAGCTCCGCCTGTCGCATCGTCCATCGCGAAGTCCCCTCCGTCATTGGAAGATCCAAATGCAAACGCTGAAACCCATGGCTGATCACCACTCTCTACCGTACTAATCGGCGCCTCATCGCCCGATGGCTGAGACTCAATACCAATCGTTACCCAGCTATCTGCTGCCAGTTCAGGGAAGAAGTTGAAAAACGCAGGGTTGATTCCGCCAGCGGTCGTTGATCCGAATGAACTGTTGAAAAAACCGTCTGTAGTGGTGACCAATAGGGGATTGTCTTCGTTACCGTAAACGGAACTAAAGAAATCATCGGTGTTGACCATTTCAACGTAAAGACGATACGTTGATGTTCCTGGTACAATGTCCGTCGCGTGGTTTTCTACAACCAATGAATACTGAGCTGATGAGCTCAGCACCATGCCAATGAGCATGGTGACTAAAGTGAGGATTCGCATGAAGATGACAATTTGGTAGTCGTTCAAATATACTCTTTTATCGACAAACTTTAGCTAATGACGTTTGCAGACGGTTTATCCCGCTTTACCTCCTAATTTTGACATGAAAAACAAATCGAATGTCCAACCAGGTTTCCCAACTCAATCCAAGCGCACTTTGGAGCAAATTTGCCCAACTAAACTCCGTTCCACGCCCCAGTAAAAAGGAAGAACGGGTCCGTGCTTGGGTAATCGGTTTGGGCCATGACATGGGATTGGAAACACAAACGGACGAAGTAGGTAACGTGCTCATTCGAAAGCCAGCTACCAGCGGAATGGAAAACCGTGTTGGCGTGGTCCTTCAAAGTCACCTCGATATGGTCTGTCAAAAAAACAATGACACGGTATTCGACTTTGACACTCAGGGCATTCGCATGTACATCGATGGTGATTGGGTACGGGCAGAAGGAACTACTCTGGGAGCAGACAACGGAATCGGAGTCGCAGCTATATTAGGTGTTCTCGCCTCTGACGACATCCCACATCCGCCTCTAGAAGCTCTTTTTACCATCGATGAAGAAACGGGCATGACAGGTGCACTTGGCCTGAAGGGCGGATTTCTAGAAGGCGAAATCTTGTTGAATCTGGATACGGAAGACGACGATGAGCTCTCCATTGGTTGTGCCGGTGGTGTCGATGTTACTTCATCAGGTTCTTACGGAACAGAAAAAATCGAAGAAGGTATTTTCCATGGAAAACTGACTATCAAAGGGGGATCAGGCGGACATTCTGGAATGGACATTACAAAAGGCATTGCCAATGTCAATAAGGTGATGAATCGCGTTCTACTTGTAACCCTTGAATCAGTTGACTTTAGAATCTCAACAATACAAGGTGGAGGTTTACGCAATGCCATCCCGCGCGAATCTGCTTGCAATTTTGTCATTGACCCCAAAGATTTTGAGTTCTTCAAAGAATCTATAGTCAACGAGATGACGCGGGTTCAGGCAGAGCACCGCACCACAGACCCCGATTTAACTTGGGAACTCACGGAGAGTGCGGAACACGTTACCGAGGTCATGTCAGAGGAAGAACAGGAATTGCTTCTTCTCGCCATCCAGGCATGTCCTGTTGGCATCCATCGCATGAGCCCTGAAATTGAAGGTCTCGTGCAAACGTCCAACAACCTGGCGCAGGTTGAAGTGGGAAACGGCCTCGTTAGCCTCCGATGCCTTTGCCGAAGTTCCGTTGATTCTGAAAAAGATGATCACGCCCGCAGCATTGCCTCTTCATTTGCTCTTGCCGGGTTAGAAACAGCTTACGGGGGGTCATACCCGGGTTGGACGCCGAACCCAAACAGTGATGTCGTGTCACTATTTAAAGACCTCTATGAAGAGCAATTCGGCGAATCACCTCGGGTTTTAGCATGCCATGCAGGATTGGAATGTGGGATTTTAGGAACCAATTATCCCGACATGGACATGGTCAGCTTTGGACCGAATATTCGTGGGGCGCACAGTCCCGATGAGTGCGTGCAGATTAGTTCAGTTCAAAAGTTTTGGGGATTCTTCCTTGAAGGGTTGTCACGTATTCCGGTAAAGTCATGAGCAAGCAATCCGATCGCCCCCTAATATTGGTCACCAATGACGACGGCATCGAAGCCGGTGGGTTACGTTTTCTCGTAGAAACACTTTTGCCCCTTGGTGACATCGTCGTCGTAGCTCCTGATAGACCAATGAGCGGTATGGGTCATGCCGTGACCATCAACCAAACACTTCGAATGGAGAAGCGACACTTTGCCGTTGAGGGGATTCGTGAAGCCTGGCAAACGTCAGGAACACCGGTGGATTGCGTGAAACTTGCGATTTATGAAATCCTCGGTAAAAAACCAGATTTGTTGGTGAGTGGAATCAATCACGGCAGCAATGCCTCCATCAATGTGATTTACAGCGGCACCATGTCAGCAGCTGTAGAAGGCGCTGTTGAGGGAATTCCTTCCATTGGCTTTAGTCTCCTAAATCATGACCCTGAAGCTGACTTTTCGGCGTGTGGCCCCAGCATTCGAACCCTATCTAAAGAAGTTCTTGAACGGGGCTTACCAGAAGGGATCTGTTTGAATGTGAACGTTCCCAATATGCCATTGGATGCCATCCAAGGCATGCGCATCTGCCGACAATCTGCTGGATATTGGGAGGATGCTTTTGATAAACGCGTCTCCCCTGGAGGATCCACTTATTTTTGGATGACCGGAGAATTTAAGAATCCAGACCAAGGTCAGGATACAGATGAATGGGCGCTTCGCAATGGATTCGTTAGTGTTGTTCCCACACAATTTGATTTGACAGCGCATCATACCATTGCGGCATTAAATCAATGGAACTTGTCCTGAATGAATCTCAAGAAATTCGACCACACTATATGGGGAGTAGCCGTTGGTCTGTTTGGCACCCTCATTGGCTTTCTTGTATTGGCTTCGTGGTGGAGCTCTGCAAATGGAACGAGCCTGGCGTATTTTTACGAAACTGTTTTTCAAAGCAGTCAGCTCTATAAAGATTCCATTCTGACGGTAAGTGTTCTCTTTAACGTGGGCCTTTTTTGGCTTGCTCTTCGAGCAGGGTTTGAGCGCTTAGCTCGCGGAATCATGGTCATCATATTGCTGTCGGTACCTGCCATTATTTGGATTCAATCCCAATCTTTTTGAGAACATGAGTCTTGAACGGACACCTCGACGGCGTAAATTGTTTCTGGTCGCAGGAGAAGCTTCAGGCGATCTCTATGGCGGACAATTGGCGGAGGCACTGCTCCAACTCGATCCTCATCTTGAAATCAGAGGTTGGGGAGGTGAGGCCATGGAAGCCTCAGGGGTCAAGATTTCGACCCATTACAGAGAACTCGCTTTCATGGGGTTTTGGGAGGTCTTCAAAAACCTCAAAACCATTCGACGAAACCTGAAGCGATGCACGGAAGAAATCCTTTCTTTCCAGCCCGATGCCTTTGTGGGCATCGATTTTCCAGGATTCAATTTACGGGTTGCTGCCAATGTAGGAAAAGCAGGCGTTTTTACCCACCATTACATCTCTCCTTCCATTTGGGCTTGGAATGCACGGCGAATCCACCGCATCAAACGCACCGTGCAGCGCATGCATGTGACCATGCCTTTTGAACTCGCACCATACGAGGCGGCACACATGGATGTTCGTTTTGTCGGGCACCCTTTGATCTCGTTATTGGATCAACTTCCATACGGAAATCTCGACGTAAAGACCTCCCTTCCCATCTTAGCCTTGCTCCCTGGATCTCGAACACAGGAGCT
>CAJWIF010000138.1 GCA_913041135.1 uncultured Flavobacteriales bacterium | reverse complement strand
ATTTACACGCACTCCCATCATGAGCAATACAGCCGGCGGAAGTAACTATAATGCGGGATTGCTAAACCGTCCCAAAGACGAGGTGGTTTCTAGCAATGCCAGCTGGTCCCCTTCGAATGCGGCCTCAGCCTCCGAAAAGACGCCCGCCGCGACCAGCTCAGAAAATACACGTGGAGAGAATCGCTGGATGCAATCACCTAGTACTCCACTGAATTCCCCATCGGACGTGACGCCTAGCGGACGAACTGCCCCTGAAAAAAGCAGAACACGGAATCGAACGCGTGCCACTCGAACCAGTTCATGGGGTTCAACAGAACCCACAACCACTCCGGCCCCAAGGAACAATTCCAACTCATTTGCTCGCCCAAACAACAATAGCAGCAGCGGATCGAGCCGCCCTGCAGGAACGAGCCGTGCTAAACGAGGTGGTGGCCACTGATTATTCAGCCAGATGAAGCAAGTAAGACGTTATTTGATGGCCATGGGCTTGGTGTTTTTCGCATCCTATATGTGGGGTCAAAATGAAGACGATGTCTTCCGTTATAGTTACCAAGAATCACTGGGTTCTGCGAGAACCATGGGAATGGGAGGAGCCTTTGGAGCGCTCGGTGCTGATCTCTCCTGCCTCACGGGTAACCCAGCAGGATTGGGGATGTACCGCCGTGGGGATGTCGGCATGACCACCGGTTTTGCCTCACAAAAGACCAAAATTAGCATCGCGGGTCAATTTGGAAATGCCAGTAAAATAAGCGGTTCAACGACCAACATAGGCATCGCATTGAGCTATCCATCCGTCAATCCCGACTGGCCTGTATCCACACTAGCCGTCACCCACACACGTCGCGCCAATTATAACCAGAGCATTGAAATAGAAGACATTCCCTTCGAAAACAGTCTTGTCTCAACTTTTCTTGGACAGGCACAAGGATATTCCCCTAGTGACCTCAATGCCACGTTTCCTTTTACATCAGGCCTCGCTTGGGACACCTATTTGCTCGACCCGAATCCCAATGGCAACCCCACTTCTTACATTTCGGCCATCCCTCAAGGTGGCGCTCGAACAAGCAAAAACATTGACCGAACGGGTCAACTGTCAGAAACGAACATTGGCTTTGGATCGGGCCTGTCCGAAGTTGTTTATATTGGCATCACTCTCGGTATCGTCAATGTAGATTTCAGTGAAGAAACGCGACACCGAGAAGTGCCCATGGTGGACTCTTTGGAGCTCACCGAATGGACCTTCCGTGAAAACTTAGAAATCGAAGGAAGCGGCATCAATGTGAAGGTGGGCTTGATCGCCGTTCCATCACCTTGGCTTCGAATAGGAGCCGCCTATCATAGCCGTTCGCGACTGAGCCTGACAGACAAGTATTCAACGGGCATCACGAGCACATTCGACGATGGCGGACAATACGAGGTACTGTCCCCGTTTAACCAATTCGAATATGTCATCGTGACGCCATCGCGTTTCTTGGCCTCCGCTGCCTTCTTGTTGGGCAAAGGCGGCATCATCAGTGCTGACTACGAAGTCGTCAATTATGCCACGGGTGAGTTAAGAAAAAGCGCTTTCTCTCCCGACGGTGCCTACGAGTTCAATGACGAAAATGAAGCTCTACAAATATTCTATGGTACTTCTAGGATGGCACGTTTTGGAGCTGAATTTCGTATTCAAAAAGTATTTCGACTGCGCTTTGGAGCGGGCATGGAAACATCGCCCTACACCAGTACTGCCCAAGTCGAAGCCAATGCCAAACGCTACCAAGCCAGTTTCGGATGGGGAGTCCGCTCGGAGAAATGGTACGGTGCAATGACATACCGTCGCAGCTGGACCGAACAAGATCTGTACTTGTTCTCCCCTGACCTCGTCGACGCCGCCAAAGTCGGCAACACCCATGGTATGGTGGTGGCAGCTCTTGGATTCCGGATGTAAACACTCCTCGGCGTTCATCCACATTGCACTCCTCTCATTTCGCGTGACTTCAAGCCATCAAAAAACCCTGCTTACTAGAAGTAAACAGGGTTTTTAATTCTATTAAAGGAACGAGGCCTTATTGTTTTTTCGCTTTTGCGATCGCCTTTGTAATCTGAGTGTCGATACGAACCTGCTCCTCTTCGGCCAGCTCTTTGTCAACCAGGATTCGTCCACTGTGCTCATCAACGATAATGCGCTTGCGCTGTGCGATGTCAATCTGACGTTGTGGTGGAATCTTGATATAAGAACCTGCAGACGCTTGACGTTCGATTGGAACCACTGCCAATCCGTTTTTCGCAGAATTGCGAATACGCTGGTAGCTCGCCAACAAGCGGGCTTCAATGCTCGAAGACATCTTTTCGCTTAAGGCAGTCAAGACACTTTCTTCAGCTTGGGTCTCAGAAATGATCTCGGCCAACTCGGAACGCTTGCCTACGAGATCTGCATCTCGCATTTCAACCTTTTCCTTGCTGGACACGACCAACTCACTTTTTTGATCCACTTGTGCCAAGCACTCACGGATTTTCTTTTCGCACAATTCAATCTCCAACGTTTGGTATTCGATTTCTTTATTCAAAGAATCAAATTCCCGGTTGTTACGGACATTGTTTTGTTGCTCTGTGTATTTGGTGATCAAGCCGTTGCTCTCCTCGATCTGATTCTTGTAAGCAGCGATGCGCTGGTTTACCAAATCAACTTCCTCTTCGAGGCGTTCCAATCGGGTGCGCAATCCGGCAATCTCGTCTTCTAGGTCTTCGACTTCCAATGGCAATTCACCACGAACCACACGAATGCGGTCGATGCGTGAATCAATCAGTTGCAAGTCATAAAGTGCCCGGAGCTTGTCTTCAGCGGTAGAAACAGTGGTCTTCTTAGCCATGGTATGGGTCAGCGATAGTGAATAGGATTCGGATTGGCCTCTGCCAAATGGACTGCAAAATTAGTGAATTTATTGTTTAAGCGACTCACAATCAAGTGCGTTGTTTGCCATTCACTTTCGTAGTGCCCTACATCAGCAATAACAAGGCGGTCTTCAGCCCCAAAAAACTCATGGTATTTGAAGTCGGATGTGACAAAAACATCGGCTCCACAACGAATGGCATCAGACAGCAAAAAGCTCCCAGACCCCCCGCAAACAGCGACTTTAAGGATAGGCTTCCCCAGTAAATCAGTGTGCCTTACGGCACCGCAACCTAAGTTTTTTTTGAGCTGATCTAGGAAAACACCTTCTGGCATGGGGGCGGCCAACTCTCCGACCATTCCACTTCCAACATGTCCACTTGTGTTGGTCAAAGTCCAAATACTGTGCGCAACCTCCTCATATGGATGAGCCTCTTTCAGTGCAACCAGCACTTCTGACAACTTCCACGTTTCAACGACAACCTCCACCCTTACTTCACCGACTTCACTTCGCACTCCCTCCTCTCCACTATACGGTTTAGAACCTGGAAGTGGCCGAAACGTGCCTTGACCTTGAATAGCCCAGCCGCACTCATCGTATTGACCGATTTTGCCCGCACCTGCCTCAAACATCGCATCCTGCACGCCTCCTGCATGCTCTTGAGGCACGTAGACAACCACTTGATTCAATACCGCTGGTTTTGGCCTTAAAATGCGCAGTGAGTCAGGCATGCAACCGACCGCAGTCGCTAGTTTTTGATTCACACCATCGGCCACGTTGTCCAAATTGGTATGAATGGCATACAAGGCAATCCCATGTCGAATCGCCGCCATGACAGTGCGCTCTACATGATTCGATCCTGTCAAGCGCTTCAACCCTTGAAATACGATGGGATGGTGTGAGACAATCATGCCCGCACCGCGGCGAACGGCCTCCTCAACAACGGCTTCCGTACAGTCCAATGAAACCAAGACACTCTGGATTGCGGCTGTACGGTCACCCACCAACAAACCAGAATTGTCATAGGACTCCTGAAGCACCGGTGGGGCCCATTGTTCGAGCACATCCATTACAGCCTGAACACGTATCGTTTGAGCAACTTGCATGCCTCAAAGGTAATTGCGCACACGAATAACCCGTAATTTCAGCACATGATTCGCAATGCTCTCCTTTGGCCATGGAGTGTCCTATATGGGCTTGCGCTGCGCTTGCGTCATCTTTTGTACGACGTGGGCGTACTCCATTCTTCACTAGGGGCACTGCCCACTGTAGTTCTAGGCAATCTTACCGTAGGTGGTACAGGCAAAACACCTTTGACAGAACTGCTCGTTCGGGAAATGGAACAGCTCATTGGCCCAGGCTCAGTTGGCATATTGAGCCGCGGCTATGGACGTAAATCCAAAGGGTTTCACTGGGTCGATGCGCTAGACCATGCCATTGATGTTGGAGATGAGCCGCTCATGTTGAGGCGAAAGATGCCCCACGTTGCTGTTGCTGTGTGCGAAGACCGGCTGAAAGGTCTCCTGCAGATGCACCAAGAAAACCCGGACTTAAAATGGGTGATTTGCGACGATGCGTTGCAACACCGGTCTTTGGTACCCACGGTATCCATGCTGGTTCTAGACGCCACACAGCCCGTGGTAAAAGATCAACTGCTGCCACTAGGGCGGCTGCGGGATTTGCCCTCTCGGATGGGCCATTTCGATGCGGCCGTGGTGACGCGCTTGGAGCACCACACCGAGGGCGCTCTAGAAACGGCATTACAAGAAGCAAGCTGGCCAATACATCGCGTTCACTTTGGAACCT
>CAJWIF010000137.1 GCA_913041135.1 uncultured Flavobacteriales bacterium | reverse complement strand
AAAAGCGACTTTCCTGCGCTTGAATGAGAACCCAAGGATGCGTTGCAGCACCATTGCAACCCAAAAGGCACGTTCTTTCTCCGAAACCAAAAAAACACCACGGTTGCCAGATGTACCCGAAGAAAGCCCCACGGTAATGCCCGATATAGTGGGCGCAAAGTCCCTACTGCGCTCTGCATCCATAGCAATAGACATGGATTCATCTAACGTAATCCCTCGGGTATTGATGCCATCAAAATCGCGCATAAATTCAACTTTTCCTTGAATCGGAAAATCTGCAATCGAACCCGTGGCATGCGGCGCATATAGAGGAGAACGCGCTAATGTTCGCGTCCTAAACCTTTTCCACATGCGACTTTGATGCGCCCGAGGATTGCGCTCATACCGTCTGCGTTCAAACTCCAAACGGCAAACGGCAAGGATCACCTGTAATTTGAAGGGGATCCTCATGTTTGCAATGGATTTACAACCCGTGCAAATGTTTCCGGACAATGCGTGGCTAAAATGGGAACGGATGGATGAACCGAACGGAAAGCGCGCAACTTCTCCAATGTTTGGTGGTAAGCTTTCCAATCATCAAAGAACAAGCGAACAATGGGATGCGGTGTCCGATTTTCTGTCAAGGCTTTGATATTCCAAATTGCATCTGCAACAAGTAAAACAGGCCCCTCATCCTCCGTTTGGATTAACGCACCGTGCTGTCCAGCTGCATGGCCTGGAAAGGCAAACATGACGATGCTTCCATCCTGAAACAAATCCCAGCCCAGTCCCAATTGAGGATGCTGCACTGAACGGCACGACTCAAATAACTTACTGGTGACTGACCAATCAGCAGGCATCAAATCATGCAGTAGTCCCTTGGAAAATCCCCGCCATTTTGGCAAAGAAGCAAATTCCGCAAGGCAGCCTGAAGATGTCCAACATTGGGAATCCGGGAAGTCAAGCAAACCTCCGACGTGGTCAGCGTGCAAATGGGAGAGCAAGACGTGCTTGACCTCAGCTGGGTCCACCTGCGACTTCGCTTCCTCTGCCTGGAGTATTTCCACGGCTGTCATCTGCGCATAAATGGAATTGGGAAAGCCTTTTGTGAGATCATAAAAACGAGATGTGTAACCCGTATCGAATAGAATGGTTCCTTCTCGAGGGTGCCGAAGCTCGACCCAGGTGGCAAAGAACTGAATCTGCTTGCGGGGAGCTCCTTTCATTACATGATGAGCTTGCGCCCAACAATGGCCAGCGTTTCTGACCTTCCATGCTACCTCCATCATGCCGATTCTATCTTATACCAATTCAAGAACTCGTCAATGGCGTCCGCGACTGTTTGACTCGGTTCATAGCCCAAAAGCTCTTTGGCTTTGGAAATATCCATCCCAAAATCCTTGGTCAGTGTACCAATGCCGTAGACTGTAAGCACGGGCTCTTTGCGACCATTCAACCAAATGGCATGCCACTCCATGAGCCGAGCAACTGCAACAGCCACGGGAATGGGAATTCTTCGCGTAACAGCCTCCAGACTCAACTCAGAAAAAACCCTATCCAAAAGGGGCCAAAGCCGTTCCGGTCGGCCATTGCTAATGTTATAGATCTGATTCAGCCCCTCTCCATTCACTCGCATTGCCAGGACGATTGCATCGACAACATTCGAGACCGGAGTCAAATCCACACGATTTTGTTCAAGTCCCATTCGGCGCAGTCTTCCCGCCGCATGAGCACGAATAATCCTTGGCAAAATGACGGTATCACCTCTCCCGATCAAGGCACGTGGACGGATAATGACGTGCGGCACATCCGATGCAATAACCAAACACTCCGCCTCTCTTTTGGTTTTAGCATAAACGTTTACTGCAGGAGGAAGAGGATCACTTTCGCTAATGTTCAGCTGGTCTTTCATTTGAAAGTAAACACTGGGCGAACTAATGAAAATCAAACGCTTTACGCCATGCGCTTCGCACGCGTCCACCACATGCTCGGTCACCTTGACATTTGCTCGTTCGAACGCACCTAGGGGCCCCATCTGTGCACTAAGGGCAGCGGCGTGCACCACCACTTCTGCCCCGCTTATCGCATCATGAGCAAATGAAGGCTCTTCCAAGTCCCCAAGTTGATATATGATATTGCTCGCTTTCACAATGCTGTGCGATTTGAGCGTTCGACCAAGGCCCACAACTTCTATCGCATCAGCATCATTGGAAGCCAGTTTTTCTAATAACCTCGAACCCAGAAAACCCGTCGCACCTGTGATTACAATCTTCATCAGAAATCGTGGCTCAAGAATTCAGGCTCTACACCGTTATTATAAAGCAATTTAAAATGGGAATAAATGGCAGGAATAATGCGCTTTTTTGTTCGGTATACGACGTCATGTCGGGCTGCTACATCAATTAAAATTTTGGTCAACGCAGGATAATGGATGTGACAAACATGCTGAAAAAGGTGATGAATCACATGGTGATTAAACCCTCCAAAAAGATGACTGACCAACCTATTTTGGGTCGCATAGTCGCTTGTGGTCATCATCTGATGCTTCGCCCATGAATAGGGCATCATACCATGCTCATCAGGATCTGGAAAAAAAGAATCATCCAACATGTGAGTTGTCAGCAAAACAACCACAATAGTGGCGCTTCCCGCGACCATTAGCACCATGAATCCCCAAACAAACGTCATGAGACTATGGCCCGTAAGCGCCGCCGGAAGGAAAACCAGGTAGCCCAAATAGAAGAGCTTAAAAAGCACCATTTTCATTACCTCAAATCCAGGATACGGTCGGTTCTTAAATCCGCCAATCTGTTCATGAAATATGTCCTTAAAATCTCGATAAAACACCCACCTTGGGATGAAGATGGCATAAATAAAAGGCATATATAGCCACTGCCATTTGTGAAAAATGCGCCTCCGATCCTGTGGGAAAATTTTAACCACTGCCGACTGTTGTATATCAGGATCATAGTTCATGATGTTGGAAAACACATGATGACCCGAGACATGTCGGTTTTTCCAGTTGAATGAACTCAAGCCAAGCAAATCGAAAATATGCATTGCCCAATCGTTGTATTTCCGAGTTTGGAACAAGGCATGATGCGCGGCATCATGGCCCACGTTGACACCGAGGAAAACGCTCCAAATTCCTAAGAATCCGTAAATGAGGACAATACTCGTTGCACTCAAGTCAAAGATCAGCGGGAGGGCATATCCAGCGATGTAGATGGCAGCCAATCCAAAAGCTTTCGCATACATGAATGCATTTCCGTAGATATTTTGGTTGGTGGACTTGAAATAAGCCCGAACCTCACTGCGCAAATCCGAGAAAAAATCATCGTCATCAGGTGGAAATTTAATGGTAAGCTTGGTCGTGTCCATTGCGAGATTAGTTCGAATTCATTTGTTTGAAGATTGCAGCAAAATCTGTTCGATGCTTCGTAGCTGTCCAAATAGGCGGATTGGTCGCCATAAGAGTCATCGCCGTTCCTACTGCATTCATTTTCATATTGCCCATGATATCAAACCAGCGGAACCCTACGCCGATGGAAGGAGTCATATTTGTCACTTGGTGCCACCAAAATGGTGGATTGAATAGAACATCCCCAGGTTCGAGCAAGCATTCCCATACCTGGGCATGCTCCATGCCCGGATACCGCTCGTAATCATGACGTTCAGGATCAAACATGCTGTAGAAATACGGTGTTCGGGTCACCGGTGGGTCCAGCCAGATGTCCGCCTTAGGCTCGATGAAAAACCAATGCTTCTTGCCCTCAACTTGGGTGAAAAGGTTATGCTCGCCGGCACAATGAAGCGAGGTCCGAGTTCCCTTTCCACCAATGAATACTTGGTAGGTCTTTCCTGAAGACCACGCACTGCGCAATCCGTGTAGCCACTTCCAGTCAAAATCATGGACCAATTCGGGATGGTCGTATAGCAGGCGATTGAAACGACTGTACTTTGAAGTATCTCCTGATTCCATGGCATCCAATACTGCTGCGAGATGAGTGACCTCAACATCGTATTGTACTTCAGAAGAGGCGGAAGCAAGGGGATCAAAAATCGATACTTCATCGCTGCCATAATTTTCACGGAGCCATGGCATCGACCACTCTTGAACACATTTCCATTCCATAGCCTTCCCCTCCAACACCACTGGCAACCCCGGCTTTACGTATTGATGATGAAAATCCCGATCAGAAATGCCGCAAACCCTAGGTATGGCTTTCACGGACTTTCGCTCCGGCAACCCATTCGACTCAGCAATTGAACTTGCCGAGGCTTTGCTCCGCATCCGATGAAAGCGATCAGCAGGTTCTTTGCCTCCAAAGAGGTGGTCCAAAAGACGCCATGCCTGGTATTTCGAAAACGAATTAATCATGCTAATGGCGTGCAACTTATTCTAATCAAAATAGAAAAAAAAATTACTTTGAAGCAAAGTGGAAAACTTCGCCGTAACAATCAAAAGGTCAAGCCCAGCACAAGCCCGCGTTTTTAATCCTGAACGCAACGAACTGAAAAACCATATCCGTACCATTCGCTGTACCGCTTGACTCCAGTGTAACCACCATACATTTTTCGGTACCAACCGCTCGATGTGTCTTGCGACGAAGCAGGCCCGTTGCGCACGTCTCTTGGCAAGTTACTAGCCAGACAATTGTCTATTTATTCCCTGATGCGGTATCCCGAAAGAATACACGTTCAAAAATGAG
>CAJWIF010000136.1 GCA_913041135.1 uncultured Flavobacteriales bacterium | reverse complement strand
ACGGTTCGAATGTGACGGTTGATGGATTGACCCAAGACACCATCATGACTTTGACGGTTACTGTATCCGGGGGAGACCTGGACAACTGTGAAGTCACACAGAATGTCGAAGTGAATTATGTGCCAGAACCAACTGGCGTAGACTTCAGTGGGTCGATTTGCCCTGATGAAGAGTTGGACCTCGTTGCCTTGAACTTTTCGATGGAAGGAACCGGTGAGAGTGATTATACCTACGAATGGACCAATGAAAATGGCGACATCATAGGGACTTCAGCGATTTATCAAGCAGGCAGCGATGGCGTGTATGAGGTGCTTGTGACAATGGCTTCTCCATGTACGTGGTCCACAACGAGTTTCTTTGAAATAGAGGAGGATGTCTGCGAGTTGACCATCCCGAATGTGATTTCACCCAATGGATCGGGTCAATGGGATGCCATGAATGATGCATTCATCATCAACGGTTTAGACAGTGATCGCTATGAAGGCAGTACCATCCGGATTTACAATCGGTGGGGAGATGTTTTATTCTCCAGCAACGATTTCGGTAAGTCGGCAGGGTGGAGTCCCGAGCCTGATGAGGCTTCAGAAGGCACCTATTATTACGTCTTGGGCATTGCGCGAACCAACTCGGAATTGATTATCAATGACGTGAACGGGCAAACCACTGACACAGGTCAAGGCTACAAGCTGATCAGCGGGTCATTCACCCTTGTGCGCGATTAGGCTGGCTAATTAAATGAAGTCAGCTGCAGAGGAACTGGGTGCATTGGCTCAGGCCATTGTATGGGAACAGCGTGAGGGTGAAAGCCGATTGGCGGGTGCATTGAAAGGGCAGTCGCTGCGTTATCGAAAGCGAGAAGGTTTGACGTGGTCCCCGGTTGCCCTAGAGTCGCAGTCCACGACTTTCGGAGGCCGTTCCTGTGTGGTGCTTTCCAAACCCGTACACGGTGGAATAGCGGGATCTTTCCGCTCAGGTTCTCCAGTCTCATTGTATCAAGCGAATGATGCCGGAGTGCCTGACCCTGATGGCCCGCCTCCCCGTCGAGGATTGGTGAGAAAAGTACGTAAGCACCAATTAGAGGTGGTGCTGGACGGCGAACCGTTAAGCGCTCAGGATTTTCATGAACGTTGGACTTTGGATGTTCGTGGTGATGACCGTTCGTTCCGATTCATGGCCGAGGCGTTGAGCCATTGGATCAATACGGAGGATCCAGCGGAACGAGCCTTCAGAGATGGTCTGCTTGGATTTGGAGAGATTCCTCTTCAGTATGGCGATTTAGAAGCTTCATTTACAGGCCATGAAGCCAGTTTGAAACCTTTGAATGCACTGCAAAGTGCTTGGGTGAAAGCAGTTTGGAGTGGGCGTCCCTTTGCCCTGCTGCACGGACCTCCAGGTACGGGGAAAACCACGACATTGCTTGCCCTTATTGAAGGCTTGGTGTCAGCCGGAAAACGTGTATTGGTAACAGCGCAGAGCAATGCTGCTGTTGATTGGATCCTACTGGGTTGTGCTCATCGGTCAATGGAAGCTGTGCGGATTGGTCATCCGATGCGGGTGGACCCCAAGGTGTGGTCGTTGAGCCTAGAATCAAGAGTGGAGGCTGAACCAGAATTCAAGCAGGTCCGAGATTTTCGTAAACGTTCTTCACAATCCTGGAAGGAGGTGGATCGGTTTCGACGCAATTTTGGACCGCTAGAAAGGAAAGAGAAAGCTGAAGCCAAAAGAGAAGCCCTTGATTTGAGCCGAGAAGCCCGCGAGATGGAAGCATACATCGCCGAGAAGGTCATCCGCAAGAGCTCTATTGTCGGAGCCACACTCGCAGGTACTTCGGACATGATGTTGCGCGATGAACCCTTTGATTATGTGATCGTTGACGAAGCGGGACAGGCCATGGAACCAGCGGTTTGGATCGCCATGCGCAAAGCGCCCTGTGTCGTTCTAGCCGGTGATCACCAGCAACTTCCTCCCGTGGTCAAAAGCTCCAAAGCCATCGCTGCTGGATTGGAGAGGAGTTTGATTGAAAAACTACTTCAGCGGCACCCACAATCCGAATGGAATGTGATGCTTGAGGAGCAATACCGGATGAATCAGGCGATCATGACGCCATCATCAGATTGGTTTTATGAGGGGCGATTGAAAGCCGCTCCCGGCAATGCTGCATGTGCACTCGAAGGCATTCCACCTTGGACTTGGATTGATACAGCGGGCTGTGGGTTTTCGGAGGAACGCGAATCAGAGGGAAGCAGCACCAGCAATCGAGAAGAGGCTCAATTTGTACTGGATCGATTGGCGGAGTTGGTTGAGCAGGCTCCATTGGCGACCATCGGTGTGGTGGCACCATATCGGGCCCAAATTGAGGTGTTGGAGTCCCTGTGGTTTGATCGCTTCGGTCAGGCCCATGAAGGCATTGAATTCGCCACTGTGGATGCATTTCAAGGACAAGAGCGCGACATCATGATCCTGTCCTTGACCCGCTGCAACGAGGAGGGAGCCATTGGATTTCTTAAAGAATACAGGCGCACCAACGTTGCTATGACACGAGCTCGGACGCATCTTTTGGTGGTCGGTGACGGCGCGACTCTCGGGGGAGATCCGTTTTTCGCGCGCATGATGGAATTAGCGGAAGAGGCCGGTGCCTATCGCAGCGCCTGGGAGTGGATGTCTTAAATCCCAGGCTCAATCACGCGAGGACTTCTCCTGTCGATTCATCGATGACTTCTGGCCCAGAAGTTGGTTGTATTTCCGTGTGGTGCGGTGGCGTTTCTATAGAGGACGGCAAAGGATTGGAACCTCCCACCTCGTCCAGCGGAAACACTTCTGTAATTTTTTGGTACGCGACAGAAGGGATCACATAACCGAGTCCAACCTTCGACATGTGCTGCGCCACCTTGTCATATGCGTCACGAACGTCATTCGCTGAAAGCAAAATGAATTCGTTGGTTTCCTTTTCTGTGCCGCGCTGTTCGTCCATTGAAGTCAACGCAATCTTGACTTTGAACCACTTGTCTGCATCTTCAAAGCGAATGACCTCTGAGAGCACAGATTTGGTGATTTGAACAATTTCAAAAGGTCGAATGCCCTCTTGTTCGCAGATTTCAGTCATGCGCGTCTCCGCCTCGGTGTAGTTGTATGCGTCCAAAACAAACGATTCAGTAGCCTTGATCTCAGCACCTTCGTTGTCGTGACGGACGTACTTGACCTTGCAAGTAAACCAATGTTTTGTCATGGCTTAAAGGTACGTCGAGAGGGGGTGAAGGGTCATCGTGATCCGGGTGCTTTCCATGAACAAGCAATTCACAATGTTTGTCCCAAAAACGACTGAGAACTCAATTCAAAGGTGCCGATACGAGTGCTATCTTGACCCGGAAGATGATGAAAGACGAATACCGCCATAAAGGCTTGAGAAGGAAGTTGCTGGATGAATTGCGGGCATTGGGCATCGTCAATGAGGAGGTGCTCAGCGCCATTGATCACGTGCCGAGACATTTCTTCTTGTCTTCAGCATTCGAGCAGTTTGCTTACCAAAACAAAGCTTTTCAAATTGGTGCGGGTCAAACCATCAGCAAGCCACATACCGTAGCGCGGCAAACGGAATTATTAGGGCTCACGCAAGGACAGAAAGTTTTAGAAATCGGGACGGGCAGTGGATTTCAATGTGCTGTGCTGTGTGCGATGGGATACAAGGTGTATTCCATCGAACGTCAGCGTTCGCTGTACGACACGGCAGGACCGCTTTTGGCCTCCATGGGATTCAAACCTCATCTTTTTTATGGGGATGGATACAAAGGCAAAAAGACGTTTGCTCCTTTTGATGGAATCATTGTGACCTGCGGTGCTCCAGAAGTCCCAGAAACGCTCCTTCAGCAGCTGACCATTGGTGGGAAATTGATCATTCCAGTGGGTGAAGGAGATAAACAGCACATGTATAGCTTCGAACGCATAGGTGAAAAGGACTTTACGCGCCAAAAACATGGTGAGTTTGCCTTTGTTCCGATGCTCACGAATAGAGCCCAAGGCTGAGAGATTTAGATGGCGAAAAAGCCTTCGGTTGGTCCGAGACCCTGACGAATAAGTTCAGGCTCATTTCCCGTGCAATCAAGGACTGTTGAGGCGTGAATCTGACCCATTCCACCATCGATAACCGCGTCCACTTGACCCGAAAACCGTTCTGCAATCAGCTCGGGATCCGTCGTGTACTCGACAATGATATCCTCATCGCGCACGGATGAAACAATCAAAGGGCGATTGATTTCTTTAAGTAAAGCGAGAGTGACGGGGTGGTCAGGAACACGAATTCCAATGTTTTTCCGCTTTCCCATAAACCACTTGGGCACCATGCTACTCGCTGGCAGGATGAAGGTGTACGGACCAGGAAGTGTTTTGCGCATCAGCTTGAAAAGCCAATTGTCTAAGGGTCTTGTGTAGGATGAGAGCTGACTTAAATCGGCACACGCGATACTAAAATGCGCCTTGTTTAAAGGGGTTTCTTTGAGTCTAGCGATCCGCTCAAGTCCCTTTGCAGAACCCAATTCGCAGGCAAAACTGTACACGGTATCTGTCGGAATGACCACCAAGCCATCTTGCTTTAAGATTTTTACGGCTTGGCGAATTTTCCGTTCATCCGGATTGTCCGGGTGAATTCTCAGGACCATCAGCCCTTTGCTTTGGCGTGATCTGCCAAAAATTGCTGCAATCCTGAATCAGTCAATGGATGCTTCATCAGGCCCAGAATGGCACTCAGTGGTCCCGTCATGATGTCGGCTCCGATTTCAGCGCATTCGATGACATGCATAGAATGGCGAACGCTGGCCGCCAGAATCTCCGTTCCGAAGTCGTAATTGTCATAAATCGCTCGGATCTTCTCGATGAGCTGAAGTCCATCAGAGCTGATGTCATCCAACCGACCAACGAATGGGCTTACATACGATGCGCCGGCTTTGGCCGCCAATAGGGCTTGACCAGG
>CAJWIF010000135.1 GCA_913041135.1 uncultured Flavobacteriales bacterium | reverse complement strand
CCTCAGCAGCAGGTGCTTCCTCAGCAGCAGGTGCTTCCTCAGCAGCAGGTGCTTCCTCAGCAGCAGGTGCTTCTTCTTCGACAACCGGTGTAGCAGCAGCTATTGCAGCCGCTTCAACTGCTTTCATTTCAGCAACACGTGCCTCATTGATTGCGCGTTCAGCAACCAAGATTGCTTCTTTCTTCTTATCGCTATCGCTAGTCAGTGCATCGACTTTGCCCTGAATCTTGTTTGACTTCTCAGTCATCCAAGCCTCAAATTTCTTTTCGGCCGTAGCTTCATCCATAGCACCTTTGCGGACACCGTTGATCAAGTGGTTGTGGTAAACCACACCCTTGTACTTCATCAAAGCGCGAACCGTATCGGACATTTCAGCACCAACTTGCAACCAGTGCAAGGCGCGGTCATGCACGACATCAATCGTAGCAGGGTTCGTATTGGGATTGTAAGTGCCGATTTTTTCGATGAAACGTCCGTCGCGAGGAGCGCGAGCATCGGCGGCTACGATGTGGTAGAATGCTTTTCCTTTCTTACCGTGTCGTTGAAGGCGGAGGCGTGTTGCCATGAGAGAAACTTTTTAAAAGGGGTTCTAAACCCCGTTGTTAATGTCAGTAAAAATGTCCCCAAAGGGAGCGCAAAAGTAATAGCTCTTTCTTTAGATTCCAATGGTTAATGCAAAAATGCTCTAGCAAGGCAATCCAAAAAGAGCAAGGAAGGTCAAAACGTCAGCGATGTCGACCCATCCATTGTTGTTTAAATCGGTAGAGCAACCTGTAGCACAGCTCCAATCAGACAAAAGAAGAAGAAGGTCAGTCGTTGTGCGTTGTCCGTCATTGTCAAAGTCACCAATGCAGTCGATGCATGCGGTTTCATCCGGAACGGCCCAAGCCCACGCAATATCTGTTTCCCAGACGGAGTCATCAACAAGTGTACTCAAAGACCCCGCTGAAGTGATTTCTACGCCATTCCACATAGGGGGTTGTTCAGGGCAAAAGTTGATGTTCTCGGGCTCAGGCTGAAGCACGAACAATCCGCTTTGCACATCAGAAATCAATACCCGCCCTGACGGAAGTGCAGCGTGTACTCCCCATGCTCCTGCGTAACCCGCATGCGAATCTGGTTCATACGTGTCGTAATAGGCCACCTTTTGTGGGTTTGCGGGGTCGTTGATGTCAAAGACTTGCAAGCCATCGTGGTAATAGGATACAAAGACCAGCCCGTCGCGGATCATGAGGTTGTGGGCGATCGCTTCGGGCACTGTTTCAGAACTCAGCAATCCAAGGACTTGCATATCCTGCAAGTCCGATGTGTCGATGATTTTCAGGGGGGAACCGTGTGTCTCATCGGCAAAGACATAGAGGTCATCTTCAGGGACCCACCAACCGCTGTGGTTTCCTCCTTGGAAGGGGTATTCGTCAATCAGTCCAATGAGCGCAGGCTCATCAATCACTTCAAGAACGGAAACCACACCACCGCCATTGACCCAAACCGTATCATGGTGCACAAAGACATCATGACATCCCGGAATCCAGGGATCCAAATTCACCAACTCCACGGGTGAACTCGGGTCGGAAACATCCAAGACCAGCAAAGGCGAACTGAATCCTGGCCTTGACATGCTACAAGCATATAACTTTTTGGTGATCACGTCGACAAATACATTGTGGGCAGTGCGAACCCACTCATCGCTGTCATACACGGTGGTGACGGCATTGGGAAGTCCGGCCAAGTCAAAACATTGCAATGTGCTGCTTCCTTGATCGCACACAGCGTAAAGTAAATCGCCGTCAACGTGGTAGTCTCGGTGGGTGACCGCTCCACTGTAGGCGCCTGGAAGAAAAAAGACTTCTTCGAGCGCCGTTCCTACGGAGACGTCAATAATGTGCGTCCCCATGGTCGAGCCTACGATGGCATATTCCCTTCCATCCTTCGCGTACCCTTCGACATCACTGAATCGCCCATTCAGACCGTTGATGGGCAAAGTGGTGTCTGTCCAATGTCCAATCAACGAAACGTTGTCAGCCTGTCGCGTGCAGGAACCGTCATCTTCATTGGCGCTGGGCAGGTAGTTCCAAGCCTGAGGCTCCGTGCATCCATAGACCGGGCATCCGTCGCTGAGCGGCACTGAGAGTGTGAATTCGAAATCGCCCACAGGTACGGTGCCGTTGGCGATGACCGTCAATCCCGAATCGGAAGGAACCGAAACAGACATCTCTGCGCCCTGCCATCCATCTCCATAGCTGTCAAGCAAGAGCATCGTGTAGCAGTTAGAAGCCACACAACCCCACGCAGTATAGGTGCTATTGTCCTCCCATGGGGTGTCTTCCCACAATTCAGTACCGCTGAGCGCAGTTTCTCCGAGTGAATCGAGCAACAGCCAGCTCAATTCCGAGGCCCAGGTTCCAGTGGAGAGTTCAAAATACACTGGACTCTCCTCGCACACAAAGCACCCCATGTCATCGCTGGTCGCAGACGGGTCAAAATTGACGGCGTCAGGGTTGGTACAGCCGCACGTTGCGCCAAAATCCACTGGAGTGAAGCTTTCAAAAGCAGTCTGCTCCATTTGAACCGTTTGACTTGCTCCCTCCGAATCATTGAGTATCAAGACGGCTCCTTGCCATCCATCTCCATACGAGTCGGTGGCATGCAAGAGGTAGCAGCCTGCTTCGATGCACACGGTGGTCGTAGTGATGGAACCGGAGATATACCCTGAAAATGGACCTGCCACGATGGCTGAGTCTAGGTCGAGAATGCTCCAGGCAATCTCCTCTCCATACAAACCCACGCTCATAGTGGCTGATATTTCGATTGCATTGCATGCTTGAGACGCCGCTTCATCGGTGCCAAAAAACCAGAGCAAGCAAGCGATTAGAACGGTTTTCGTGTTCATTTTGATGAAGGTCGGTGGAAATCGAGTGTTTTGCTCAACAATTGTTTGATTTTTGCGGTTGTAACATGGAAATGAAAGTAATCAATATCATGGCAGCGAGTCTCGATGGTCGCATCGCATCGCATGCCAACGAATCCGATGCTGAGCGCAAGCGCCATGGGTTTACCAATGAAGCGGATCACGAACACATGTTGCGGTGGCTGCGTCAGTGCGATGCGGTTATCGTTGGGGGGCATTCCGTCAATGTCAGTGGCGGCGTGATGGAAGTGTTGAATGAACGCGGAACGTTTCCTACGTGGATCATGTTGACCAATCGCGGTTTTGAATCTGACCAGGCCGTTTGGGGCCAGCCCAATACACCCAAGTGGCTCGTGTCGTCAGAAGCCCTTTCAGAGGAGCGAAGAGGGACAGCCGTCAAGCAGGTTGCATACGGAAATGGCCAGATGGTAGAAGAGACCTTAGAAGCTTGTAGGGCAGCCGGATTTCAGCAGGTTCTTTTGTTCGGAGGCGGCATGGTCAATCGGTCTTTCTATGCGGCTTCTGCAGTGGACGAATTGGTTTTGACCGTTTGCCCGGTGGCAATCGGAAAGACATCGGGTGTGCCCGTTGTCGCTCCTGAATTGCCCGAATCGGTCCATTTTAAATTGCAAAGCGCCGAAGTCGAAGGAGACTTGGTGTTCATCCATTACCTTGTTCAACGATGAGTGCCTCCTCGATTGACTTCCTCGAAATTGAACACAAGTTTCTAGTAGATGCCTCTTTTGATTTGAACGAGTTTGCAGCATCTGTAATGGCGCTAGGGCCAATCAAAGAGAAATCTCTTCAGGTTTTGGACACCTACTACCTGCCGCATTCAAATCCAGAGTTTATTTATCGCCATCGGATCGATACGGAAATTCAACAATTGACGATCAAGAGCCGTGGCAAGGGAAATGAGGTGCGAACGGAAATCAATTTGGAATTGGGAGCGAATCCGTCTCAGGAATCTGCCATCATGGCCTGGATGAAGCTTGTGGGAACGTCAGAGGGCTATCCCATTGAGAAGGCCATTTGGGTTTTTGAATTTGAGGATTGTGAAATTGTTCATTACCAGGCGCGTCACGCCGATAAGTCGTTGGCGTGTGTTGAGTTTGAGGCGGTTGGGGCCTCGACAAAAGAGGAGGCAATTGCGACGTTAAATCGGTATGAAAATCAGTTGGGTTTTGATCCAGCGACACGGACCCGAATCAATTTGTTTGACCTTTTGGTACCTCGAACCTCATGAACGTTTCTGATTTTGATTGCGTAGAGCTTCGCGAGCTACATGTTTCGTGTTTGGTGGGGATCCATCCTCACGAGCGCTTGACACCGCAACCTTTGGTCCTCAAAGTGCGCTTGTTTCTTGAACGTCGTCCAGGATCCTTTGGCAATTCGCTGGAGGAATCCATGGATTACAGCCATGTAGCGGGCGACCTCTCATTTTTATTGGAAGCGGGTGAATACAGGTTGTTGGAGACAGCCGCTGAGGCCTTGTGTGCAGTTGTATTGGGTCCTCAAGCTCCGGATCGTCTGGGGCAGACGCTTGAGGCCATGGAGGTAACCATTGAAAAACCCTTGGCTTTGGGCGGGCGAGCGATTCCCGCTGTGCACATTCGTAGGAAACGAGGAGACTACGCCTATACCCAAGAGCGCAATGAATTTGGTCTGGTCGATGTGTTGCATGAGAACCGCGACTGTGGTATCTACCGATTGCGCATTCGTGCAGGCGGTCAAATTCCACCTCATCTTCATCGCGTCATGGGCGAGGCAGAGTTGGTGATGTCCGATGGCCTTCTGTTGCAAGAACAGCTAGTACCCGGAGGTGTCGCTCATTTCTGGCCCTTGGAATTGGTCCATGCATACCGAAACCCCACGGACGTGGAGCGCTCCATTTTATGTGTCAACCGACCTGTGTTTGATCGATCGGATGAGATTGCAATCGCTGCTCCGGATGTTTGGCCGGATGTGGAGCCGTTTCGGAAACGTTTTTTCGGTCTGCCTCAACCTGGTGAATTGCCATCCTAAAAGCCCATTCTATGAATTCCAATCCCGTTGTTCT
>CAJWIF010000134.1 GCA_913041135.1 uncultured Flavobacteriales bacterium | reverse complement strand
AGCTATTTTCGATGAGTTTGAAGAACGTTTGTTTGCAGGCCATCCGCTGGGAGGCAACATTCTTGGAACCAAAGAATCTGTTTCCGAAATGAGCCGGACGGTGCTCAAAGGGTTTGTCGATCGTCACTATCAAACGGATCAAATGGTATTCAGCGCGGTGGGTGCAACACCATGGAAGACGGTGTTGCGGATGTGCGAGAAACATTTCACGTCCATCCCAAGTGGCAAAGCGAAGTTGGAGCGGATTCCGTTTAAAAACTACCAGTCTTTTGATTTGCGCACTGCAAAGGACATTCACCAAGTGCATCATATGATGGGCACAGTGACGCACGGAAGTGACCATGCGGATCGACTCGGGTTGGCTCTTCTAGCGAATCATTTGGGAGGACCGACGATGAACAACCGCTTGAGTTTAAACGTGCGAGAGAAGCACGGAATGGCGTACAACATTGAATGCGCGTATTCACCCTACAGCGATGTCGGTACGTTTAGTGTTTATTTCGGTACGGACAGACGGCTGCATGCCCGCGCTGAGAAATTGGTGTTGAAAGAATTGCGCGAGCTCCGGGAGAAAAAACTGGGTGTGCGTCAGCTCCATGATATCAAACAACAGGTCTTGGGTCACATTGCGCTTTCTCAAGATTCAGGAAGTAGCATGATGACGGGGTTGGGGAAGAGCTTCATGCTCTATGACCGCGTGGAGTCATTGGAATCTGTTTTCGCCTCCGTAGAGGCCATCACAGCGGAGGATGTGCTGAGACTCGCCAATGAGGTTCTCGCCCCTGAAGGCTTAAGCCATTTAGTCTACTTGGACCGCTGAAGCGACCGGCCATTCAATCGGGAGAAAGGCTGTGCACATCGTTGTGGCGATCTTCGATTTGATTTTTAACAGAACGAATTTTCAAGGCAACGCCCGCCCATTCCCTTTGTTCTGCTGCAATGAGCCGCTGGATTGCGTCATCATCGTTGTCCGCTCCTAAAGCCATGTCTGCCAAATAGGTATATCCGTATTGATGCAGCCAAACAATGGCGTTTTTATTGCCTTCAGCTCCATTGACCAAGGCCATTAAGTGCGGGTGTCCGTTGCTCATTAGCCAAGAGCGCGCCGTATCGACTAAGCGGAGGGCGTGGCAGGTCATTCCCAATTCCGGGTAGCCGTTTTTCATGAGCCAATCAAGTAGTTGGCGGTTCCCGCTGATGGCTTCGCCCCAAGCAAGCAAGACTTTGGCAGGATATTGCATGGAACCAAGATAGGGGGTGTTATTTTTGCCGCCAAGTGAACACTGCATCTCCCTCCGCTGAAAGGCCCATGTTTTCAAGAAAATTCTGGATGCTTTGCGGTAGCACGGTATTGTTCATGGCCAGCTTCGGCATGGTCATGCCTGAATTGCCTGGTTATTTGGCTGAATTGGGTCGACCGGATTTGATCGGATGGATTGTCGGTTTATTCACGGTAGGAGCGTTTTTCTCCCGTTTTCTGAGTGGGCGCATTGCCGATCACGCTGGACGCCGTCCCGTCATGTTGTTTGGAACTTGGGTTACGGTGATAGCTGGTGTATGCTACATCGGTGTGGGATGGGTTCACGCCGCATCATTTCCTTCGTGGAGCGGATCGTTGCCGATTGCTGTTTGGTGCTTTCTATTGCTTCGACTTTTGCATGGAATGAGTACCGGTTTTCGCCCGACCGGAACCACAGCTTTCCTGACTGACATCACACCATTGAATCGGAGAGGAGAAGCGCTAGGGTATCTGGGCGTCGCGGGTAACGCGGGGATGGCAGGAGGGCCAGCGCTCGGAAGTTGGTTGACTGTAGAGTATGGATTTGACGCCATGTTCATGGGGTCAACGGTATTGGGCATCATTGCGTTGATCTTGACATACCGGCTACCGGAGTCTTTGCCTGGCTCGCGCAAAGTGCAATGGAAGGACATGAATGTGTTCCGTGGTCCGGTGCTGGATTGGTCGTCTTGGCCATCGTCCGTTGCTTTGCTCCCGGTTGCTTTTGCCTTTGGAACCTTCCTTACGATTACGCCAGACTTCGTTGATTCATTGGGGTATGTTTACAAAGGCTCTTTCAATTCGATCATTGTAGCTTCCTCTATTGCCATGCGGTTTGTCGCGGGAAAGGCATCAGATAAGTACGGTAGAGTGCCGCTCCTCGTCATTGGAGGTTTGCTTCTCGCGGTGGGGATGATGGGCTTGTCTTATGCTGATTCGAAATTTTCCGCTACAATTGCTGGATTGATTTATGGGGCGTCCGTTGGAATTAACATGCCGACGATTTTTGCTTGGACCGCTGACTTGGCCAAGCCTGGAAAGATCGCATTGGCCCTTGGTACCATGCTCATGGCGTTAGAGCTGGGAATTGGGTTTGGCGCAGTATCCTCCGGTTATCGGTTCTCAGGAAATCTTGAAGCCATTCCCCGTTTGTATGGCTTTTGTGCCGTGCTTGGAGTAGTGAGTTCCGTTTTTCTTTGGATTTTCCGCAAAAAATGGGCCTGATACAGTAGGTTTTTTGTTCTTGTTGAAATGAACCGGAAAAGGTGGATAAGTGAATGTCAGCTCCTTTGAATGGCCCCCTTTCGGGCGCGTTCTTTGTACTATGCAAGATCTCATGCTCCAATTGGAAACAGCTCGTGAAGAGCGCGTGTCAGCCCTTAAAGAATTCATGCGATTAAAAAACGAATTGGCGCGTACGCAGCGTCGATGCGATGAATTGCGTGCTGAAAATGGAGGGTTGAAGCAAGCGTTATTGGTGAGTGAAACTGAATTGCAGACTTTACACGCTTACGCAGGCGAGATTGCACAGTAATTACCACGACACGTTCAGCAGTGTCCGAAATTAAAAAGGGCAGAGATAAAATCTCTGCCCTTTTTTATGCCTTGAAAACGCGTTGAGGAAGGCTTCAGGACTCAAGCCTCGCTAGGAAGCAATGCTGCGGAGACGATAAAGCCACGATCGACTTTCTTGAAAAGTCCTTGAAGTACTTTTCCGGGACCGACCTCGATGGCTTCGGTTGCGCCCATTTCAATCATCGTGTGCATGGATTGCGTCCAACGAACGGGGGCTGTTAACTGAGCAATGAGGTTTGCTTTGATGCGCTCAGCATGGGATTCGGGTTGCGCGTTTACGTTTTGTACAATCGGGCACCGAGGGGTCAGGATTTCAGTATTGGCAATGGCTTGAGCCAAACGCTCTCTAGCCGGTTCCATCAACGGAGAATGAAAAGCGCCTCCTACAGGCAGCATCAATGCGCGGCGCGCTCCTGCTTCTGTCAGGGCTGCGCATGCTTTTTCGACAGCCGCGATTTCACCGGAAATGACCAGTTGACCCGGGCAGTTGTAATTCGCGGCAACAACGATGCCTTCGGTGTCCAAGCAAATTTTTTCAACGATCTCGTCGTCCAATCCCAATACAGCCGCCATGGTCGAAGGTGTAGAATCACATGCGGCTTGCATCGCCTGTGCACGCTCAGAGACGAGGCGCAATCCATCTTCAAATCGCATCGCTCCGGTAGCAACCAATGCGGAGAATTCACCTAGGCTGTGTCCAGCGACAACCTCCGGTTGAAATTGCTCTCCAAGCAATTCGGCAAGGATCACCGAATGCAAAAAAATCGCAGGTTGCGTCACGGACGTTTCTTTTAGGTGGGCATCACTTCCCTCAAACATGGTGGTCGAAATGGAGAAACCTAAGATCTCATCGGCTTGTGCGAAACGAGCTCTCGCCGTGGCTGAGGCTTCGAATAAGTCATTCCCCATTCCTGAGAATTGGGCGCCTTGGCCCGGAAATACATATGCTTTCATGCGGTAAAATTATGTCAAATCCGTTGTAGAAAACGATGTGATCGCCTTAGAATTTGATGGAGATGCCAACGGCCAGCACTTCCTTTAGTTGGATCCCAGGTCCTTGTTGAGGAACCATTTGGCCTTCGATTTCAATCGGCTCCTTGTTCAACATCACATCATCATCATAAATCAAAGCGGCGCTAATCGTGGTGGAAAGCCAGTCGTTGACCTTGAGGGTGACAACGTGATCACTGAAGATGTCGATGTTTTCAGGGCGTTCAATGAAATTGGTAAACAAGTCCAATCGAATGGCATACGTAATGCCTTCTGCGATCGGCGTTTTCCAACCCAACTTCAGATACCCTCCGACTTCATAGCGAAACGCTTCTCCAGGTTCCACTCCAAAGGCTCCTGCCTGGGACAGGCTGTCGTCCAATACCCAGGTGGCTTTGTACGTGAAGGGAGCGAAAAACAAGCTAAAGTTTCCGTCTGTGTTTTTGTAGTCGATGCCGGCGGCAATGACCCCATATCCCGGTGACATCCAGCTCGATTGCAAATTGTCTCGATTGGGAATCCCTTCCTCTAGCGCATATCCAGGAGCGAATTGCGAACGGAAATTGGCCATCACCGTCATGAACCCTGTCTCCGTAGCGCGATAGCCCCATTTGGTTGACCATTCAATGCGGTCATCTGTTTTGATGAAAACACGGTCTTCAGGACGATGCAGAAGGCCAAATGCTAAGTGTAGTTCCGTATCCCATCCATAGCTTTCATGGACGTAATTCCAGCTGTGATCCAATTTGGTCAACAAGGACAAATTACTTTGCCCTCCGGCAGCCCAGTTTCTCAAATAGACTTGGCTGAATTGAACACCAAACTGTCCGACGTGCTCCCACAGAAGGGTGTCTGTAGGAGGCACAGGAGAGGTTTCCATGCGCAATGCTTTTTCCTCGATCGGTGTCAATGGTTTGGTAATCGATTGCGCGGACAAAAGAGCACACGATGGCATTGCTCCAATCAAAAAGAGCAGCCTGTAGTCCGTTTTTGGGAGGATGAATTTCACCAATACACTAAGGTTGTAAAGGAACGAGTTGGTAAACAACCCCTGCGCCTTCAATAGCGACAAAAATATCACCGGATGCGTTTCGAGCAATGTCTCTAACGCGTCCAATATCCTCAAGCAAT
>CAJWIF010000133.1 GCA_913041135.1 uncultured Flavobacteriales bacterium | reverse complement strand
AGGGCTTGACCAGGCGAGAAGATGAGCGTGCAATTTGTTCGGATTCCGTTGTCTGTAAACCAACGAATGGCTCGGATCCCGTCTACAATCGCAGGGACTTTCACGACAATGTTAGCATGCAATGCTGCCAACGCTTCTCCTTCCTTGATCATGCCTTCGTAATCTGTGGAAATGACTTCTGCGCTTACGTCGCCGTCAACAATTTCACAAATAGCGATGTAGTGTGCTTGAACAGCGTCATCTCCGGTGATGCCTTCCTTCGCCATAAGCGAAGGGTTGGTGGTCACACCGTCTAAGATTCCGAGTTCTTGGGCTTGGCGAATCTGGTCGAGGTTCGCAGTGTCGATGAAAAATTTCATGCCGCGAAAGTAGCACTTCCTTTGGTTTGCAGAACCCTGATTGACGACCTATCTTGTTTACACCACATGGGTTATGCCAAATTGGACAAAAAAAGAGAAGGATGAGATGAGAGAGCGGATGGTAAGCCGCATGGAAGAATTGCGTGCTCGGGTGCTGGAATATCGCGAGATAACCAAGCCCATTCCGCCGGAAAATGCCATTGGTCGTGTGAGCAGGATGGATGCCATCAATAACCGCAGTGTCAATGAAGCGGCCTTGCGTCAAGTGGAGAAGCAGCTTGCTGGATTGGAGCGAGCCATGGGGCGTCTTAACGATGATCGTTTTGGATTGTGTCATCGATGTGGAGAGGCGATTCCTTACGGTCGAATTCTGTTGCTCCCAGGATCGATTTCGTGTGTTCGTTGCTCTGATTGAGCACATTGTTTAAAAAAATGTCTTTTTGTTGGAAAGGTTGAATACGAAAGCGCCAATCCATTCGTTTAGGTCGGTGTGAACCACAAGGGATGCGGTATTTTTGTACTCCCAACGGGTTTATCACCAAATCAATTCAGTGCGCTTGTTCGATTCCCAGCGTCCAATTTATATAGCTGTTTTTGGGTTGTTATGCGCCACAGGCTGCATAGACTCATGGGAGGGACCCCCTCACTTTTTACATGTTGCTTCCATGGAAGTGACCACCGAAGAAGATCAAGGGACTAATTCACATCGAATCGAGGAGGTGTGGGTGTATACGGAAACGGATGTTTTGGGAGCGTTTCCTCTGCCAGCTGATATTCCTCTTTCACCGGAACAGTTGGGCTCACAAGCCACGATTACATTGCTAGCGGGCATTCGTGCCAACGCGGTGTCAGCTTCGCGCCAACCGTATCCATTTTATGAAGCCCTGCCAACGACACTTCAATTGGAGTATGGAGGAAGAGACACGCTGGATTTGACAGTGGGGTATATCGAAGAAACGCAGGTCATCCTGGCAGAAGATTTTGAAAGCGCCAATCGATTTGAAATGGCCTCTACGAGCACAGCGGAAGTGGTGCGAACCGAAGATGCTGAATGGGTGTTTGAAGGCTTAGGAAGTGGTTATGTTGAGCTTTCAGCGGATGCGCAGGTGCTCATTGCTTCTACCAATGAACAGCAATACGATCTGTCCTCGACAGGTCCAGTTTGGCTTGAGATGAATTACCGTTGTTCGCAGCAATTTGCCGTAGGATTGGCGGCGGCGAATGCAGTCAATTCCAGTCGGATTCCCATCTTGGTTTTAAATCCAACCGAGGGTGCTTGGAAGAAAATCTACTTGGATTTGGGCCCGGTCATCCGAACGACGCCTGATGCATCTCATTATGAAATAATCCTAGAGGCTTATTATGACAACTCTCAAGACGTCACGACCGTCGCAATAGACAACTTTAAATTGCTGCGCTACTGATGAATAAACGCCTCCTCATTTTAGCGTATGTTGTTTCTGATTGGTTGACAGGAGCTGCTTCCTGGACCATCTTATTTGTTTACCGAAAAGTGCGTTTGGAATCTGCCGTTGAAACGACTCCGTGGGATTTGCTTGATGATTTCCGTTACCTGCTGGGCCTTTTTGTCATTCCCTTGTTCTGGATCTTTATTCATGCGTTGGCAGGCATGTACCTCCGACCATTAAAACGGCATCGAATTTTGGAAATTGGCCAAGTCACTTGGACTTCTTTGCTGGGCGGTTTGGTTCTTTTCTTTGGCTTATTGCTGGACGATGCGATCTCCAGTTACCAGCAGTACTACGCTTCCTTGAGCGTGCTGATATTGAGCCATTTATCGTTGACAATTATCGGTCGATTGTGGATTACGACGCGTACCGTAAAGCGCATTCATTCAGGCCAATGGAATTTCCCCACCCTGGTCATTGGAGGGAACGAGCGCGCTGTGCGCATGGTAGAAGAAATTCGTTCCCTTCGCAAGGATCCGGGGTACCGATTTGAGGGCTTTATCCAGGTCAACGGGGCCGATACCCAGTTGGTTGGAATCATGCCCAACCTCGGTAAAATCAAGGACATCGAACAGGTCATTGCTTCGCATCAAATTGAGGAGGTCATCATCGCCATTGGTTCAAGTGATCACGAGGTGCTCGAGCAAATTCTCAATGCTTTGGAAGGGTTGAACACAGAGATTCGAATCATCCCGGATATTTATGACATTTTGAGTGGATCCGTCCGCATGTCAAGTATTTATGGAGCACCGTTGATTGAGATTGATCGCCAAATCATTCCGCAGTGGCAGCTGTCGATTAAACGTCTCATGGATTGGGTCGTGAGTATCATAGCATTGGTATTGCTCTTCCCTGTCTTCTTGGTAATTGGTCTTTTGGTATCGACCACATCAAAGGGGCCCGTCTTTTACTTGCAAGAGCGCATCGGAAGGCATGGTTCTCCCTTTAAGATCATCAAATTCAGAACGATGTTTCTCAATGCTGAAAGTTCTGGGCCTCAGTTGAGCCGAAATGATGACCCGCGCATTACGCCGGTAGGTCGTTTTTTGCGGAAGTCGCGTCTGGATGAATTCCCCCAATTTATCAATGTAATTCAAGGTGATATGGCACTGGTTGGCCCTCGACCTGAACGCGCCCATTTCATTGAACAGATCATGGAGCGTGCGCCGCACTATCGTCATCTGCAGAAAGTTCGGCCGGGCATTACTTCATGGGGGCAAGTGAAATACGGCTATGCAGAGAACGTAGATGAGATGGTTCAGCGCTTGCGATTTGACCTTATTTACATTGAAAACATGAGCATTGCGTTGGACATTAAAATACTGTTTTATACGGTATTGACGGTCCTTCGTGGAAGTGGTAAATAATCTCGTCTTTACTTAATTGTATTTGAGCGATATTTACCCATGCGTCGTTTTGTGTTTTCACGCGGTTTGATCCCTGCCTTTATGGGGCTCATTGTGCTGCACCTGTGTACAGCCTTGCTTGCGCAGGAATCGGGACAACCAACGGCGAGTTTGCAACGGGCTCACGAGCTCATGATGGACAACATGAGTTATTTTTTGGACGGTGCTGTCGATGTAGATATCGAAGCGGGAGAAGTGAATTGGAACATGACGAGCCGTCAAGTTTTGACGCAAATGGAGCGCATCGTCCGGGACATTCATGGACTACAATCCTTAGACTATCTCACCTCTTTTCGTGATTTCTCTTCTGAGGTGGAAGAATTGATTGAACGGGTAGACGGCTTGTCACATCGTGATTTACGTCGTTGGAGAATGGCTGAGGGACTTTCCGAATCCCAGGAGTGGTATGTGATGGTGCAAAGTGCTTTGGATGAATTGAAGATGCAGATTGCGATAGAATTGAATGTGCATTACAATGCCCAGTTGAAGGAGGCGTTGGATGAGGCCATTCGCTTGCAAAATGAAGTTGGATTGGAAATTGTTGAATCTTCCGATTGGGATCCCCAATCGTTATTGCCCCCCTTGGATTGGACTGCTTCGGAGATAACCCAATCGGAACTTTCTTCAGTTGATCAATCGGAGTGGATTGCTTCTCGAACGAATGAGGCGCCTGGATTGGATGATTGGCTCAAGCGTATTCTGAACCTTTTAGAATCGCAAGATCAACGACTGAGACGGCTGGAAGGTGAGGTTGTTGACCCTCGAGGTTCGCGTGGTCAATTGCTTTCGCTTTCTACGGACCCTGCTTTGGCGCATTTGCACATGCCAGAATCCCTCGATGTGGGATTTCTTGTGGGCTCTTCGATCCTGGGATTGAATGCGAAAATGCAACTCCATGAAATCATGGAATTGATGGGGAGGTATCCACAAATTCGAGTGGTATGCACCGGCCATGCTGATGTGACCGGTGAGCGCAATCAGAACTTGTTGTTGTCCAAGCAACGTGCCCAGCGGGTTCAGGCTTATCTTTTAGAATCCGGGGTAGGCAGTGATCGGGTTCTCCTCAATTATTTTGGTGAAGAAAGGGAACGCCGCGCAGGCTCTCAAGATCGACGTGTGGAGGTTGCTTTTTATTTGAGGTAAAAATGGAGGCCTTCCTTTGCGACCTTTGTATGCAATCTCGCACGGATGAAAATAATATGTATCGGACGGAATTACGCGGATCACGCGACTGAACTGGGGAATTCGATCCCTACAGAGCCGCTGTTTTTTTTAAAACCTGACAGCGCCATTTTAGCACATCGTCATCCGTTCTATTTGCCTGATTGGTCTGAGGAGATTCATTATGAGGTGGAGTTGCTGGTCCGAATTAGCAAGCTTGGAAAGTCCATTGCGCCCGAATTCGCACATCGATATTACGATGCAATTTCATTGGGCATTGACTTTACGGCGCGTGATATACAAGCGGAGGTCAAGGCGAAGGGGCATCCTTGGGAAAAAGCCAAGGCCTTTGATGGCTCAGCTGTGATCAGTCGAGAATGGTTGCCTTTGGATTCGAATCAAAGAGGTCTGCAAAACAAGCATTTCCGGTTGGAGCGCAACGGTGAGGTTGTCCAGCACGGACAGAGCAAGGACATGCTATTCGACATCGATCAACTGATCGCCTACGTTTCGAAATTCATGACGTTGAAATTGGGCGATGTTATTTTTACGGGTACTCCTGCTGGTGTTGGTCCCGTGAAGCCTGGCGATAATTTAGAGGGCTTTCTAG
>CAJWIF010000132.1 GCA_913041135.1 uncultured Flavobacteriales bacterium | reverse complement strand
CGATCTGTTTTGGGGGGAATTCGATACCATCCGTGTCATCAAATTCCCACCCTGAGAGTGTTTGGTTCCCTTCCCAAGACGGGATTCAAGTTGTCTTGGAATCGTCTGCCTTTGGATGCGTCAATGATGCGTCTGAGACGTTGAACTTACCAGAACTACCTCTCGCTGATTTTGATATTCTTTATGAACCATGCAGCGGATTGGATGCTGAGTTTCAAAATCTATCACCGGAGAGCGGCCCCTTTTCTTGGAATTTCGGGGGAGGAGGTCAATTGCCTTCTTCAGAGATCAGTCCAACCTTTACGTATCCGTCTTACGGGACGTATGAGGTGGTCCTAACGGCTGGCGCAGGGTCGGAATGCCCGGACACGCACGCGATGGAAATCACGTTACTCCCTATCGATCCCTTTGGGGACGGACTGTTCATTCAGCCGGTTTCATTTTGTGATAGCACAGGTTTTGTGTTGTTGCAATATTCAGGCAGCGGTGCGGATGAAATTTTCTGGAACTTCCCTGGAATTCTCGAGTCTGAAGGAAATTCTGTAATTGGACAATTCCCGGGAGTCGGCATGTATCAAGGCTCACTGACCTTGTTCAATGAAGCTTGCGATATCACGCAAACGGTGGACCTGGATGTTTCTGTGCCTGAACCGTTGGAAGGAATTGATTATGTCGTTCCGAATGTGTTCTCTCCAAACAATGATTCAAACAATGATTCGTTCCGTGTTGAATTTGAGTCTCCAACAGGCGGAGGACTCTCCAATTTGGATCCCGGACAATTCACTATTTTCGACATGAAGGTTTACAACCGTTGGGGCAATCTGATGTTTGCCAGTGGGCAAGCCGGATCGGGATGGAGGGCTACGGATGCTTCCGCGGGGACGTATTATGTGGTATTTAAATCGCAACACGTCTGTGACGAACAACTCTTTGAATACGCTGGTGAAGTCACCTTGGTGCGATAAAACACGCGAGCTATTTCCGATCAGACGGTGAATAAATCGGGACGTAAGAATTGAAGCCAGGGTCGTGCCCAGCGTGCGACACGAATGCACCTCAGTTTAGACACGGCCTGTGCTCCGAATTCTGCGTAGAATTGATCGACTCCGGGGTCCATGGAGCCCCCGAAATCAAAGCACGTGTTGCCTCGTTCATGTGCGGCTTCGATTCCTTTTGCGATGAGCATGACACTGGCCCACGCGGATTGTTTGCTGCGTTTTTGTCCTCCAAAAGCATAGATAGTACGCCCTTGTTCATGCAAGAAAACGGCACTTGCTAAATCTTCACCTTGCGCATCCTGAACAACGTACGATGTTTGATGTGGTGATTTCAGAACGGATTCGAGTTGTGATCTCAAGTGCGTCTCATCTGAATGCAGTTGCTTGCGTAGTCGCGCTTCTTGGTGGAGGCTAAGAATACGATTGTGATCTGATGAAAGTTCAACGCGCAGCCCATGACGCTCACCTTTTCGAATTTGCTTCAATCGATGTTTAGGAAGCTCGTCTAGTGGATGAATCGATTCACTCAGCCACTGGAGTTGGCGTGTGTGTCGTTCTTGTATGATCCATTCTGAACTTGCATTGCAGGGCATTGCAGGATGCAAATCCACAACGACACAAGGGAAGCGCGCGCGACCGAGCTTCTCCCAGTCTATAGGCACTTCGCAGGCCATGTGCAGTGCTCCTGGAGGAGTATAGAGAGCGCGTATTCCTTTGATTCGGCCTTGTACGAGAATGTTTTGATTTTCAATGGCTCCCCACGTCGTAAGTCCGTTCGACCAAAGGGGGTCGGAAAACCAGGAAACGGGAAGCGCTTTAGAAATGGACATCGATTCAAATCTGAACACGAAAGTTCGTGAAAACGAATGGGTGTTTGTGCACCATGAAATCTACGGCGACGTTTGATGAATCAGCGTCCATGTGTTGAATGCATGGAGAAGGCATCATTCAATAGCTTCCAGTCGGTTCAAAATGTCTTCCAACTGTTCTGCGCTGATTTGCTTCGCTACAATCCGTTTTTCGCTGTCCAACAAAAAGATCTTGGGTGTTGCAAAAACGTCAAAGGTTGTCCTGAAATTCAAGCTTTTCAGCGTTGTCTGACGTGTTTGAATGAGCACCATTGCGCTGTCTTGTGCATTGATCAATGGGTTGTCACTGACATTGATCCAATCCGTGTATTCCTTTTCACGCACATAGTCCTGCCATGGCTCTGGGTCAAAGTCATTTCCGATGGCATAAATTTCCAGGCCCTTTTCATGCCAACGGTCGTAGAGTTCCTTGTAGAGAGGCAGTTCCTTCTTACAGTGTCCACAAGTGCTTTCCCAGATCATGACCACAGTGTATTTTGCATCAATGGCATAAAGTGACTTCCAGTCTATCTGATTCAAATCTGGTAGGATAATGTTCGGAATGACGCTGCCGCACATGCTGTCTCTCAATTCATCGGCGCGCTCCTGGATCTTTTTTAATTGATCCGGCTTAAGCCAAGTTGCTTGGCCTGTAGTGTAGTAGGTGTCAACCATGTCCACAAAGACCTTGTCCATGCACATCACTTGAGACGACTCAGAAGCGAATGTGATAAAATGAGTGATGTACTTGAACATTTCTGCATTGCCTTCAGTCCGTGCAATCAGTCGATGTGCCTCAACACTGAGCGAGTCAGGGATTTGAGGCAACACCTTGTTCCAAAATCGATCTAAAATCTGATGAAAACTCCCGTCTCTTACCAACCGAGGGTCACTAAAGTCAACGCGATCCCAGTAATGGTTGCGGTACCAGCGATACTGGATGTCTTGGACATTGACGATGTTCGCTGGGAATTCCGGCATCTCAGGCTCCAACACCATGTTCAGGTATTTAGCGAAGAGCATGTCTCCATTTTCTTCTAGAATACGCCTTTGTTCATCGGCTACCTCATTTCCAAAGGAAGTCAAGACACTGCGGGCTGCCATTATGGATGCTTCTGTAGCGCTTGAATCTGACAGTACGGCTTCATGTGGAGCGGCTTTTTGACGACGAACAGATAAGAAATCCATGTAATCATAAAACAATTCGTTCTCTTTGCTTTCTATGATGACAACATCGCCCGTTGGGCTCTTCTCAGAGGTTTCAATCACGATGTTCTCCTCAACCGCCAAAAACTCAAAGTACTTGGGGCCGGGCATGACGATGGCGTACTTACCACATTCTTCAGCGAGACGGCCATTGAAATGGATGTGCCCATCCAAATCTGCGACCGTCGTGTCCGCATAGTACATTTTATTCCCGTAATAGTGAGCGAGATAGATGGTGTCTCCAGAAATGCCGTCGATGGTCACGTCAATGCCGTGGCTTTGGGCATATAGCGAATGAATGGAGCTAATCGAAAAGGCAGAAAGAAGTAAACAAGCAAATAGGGGGCTCTTAATCTGAATCATAAAACGAGTTTTCATCTGTTTGTTCGAACTTGCAAGTTGTACAAATTTACTCATGGCACGAGGGTGTTTTACAAGCTAATTTCACAAGGATTCTCAACAAATGAATGGCAATAAGCATACCGTTTTTGTAATCGGGGGTGGATGGGTTGGAGCTCCGTTATCTCGAAACCTATTCTTGGAGGGGCATAGCGTTGCGGTCACCACACGGAGTGAACAGAAGCAGGAGGCCTTTCGGCAGGCAGGTTTGGCACCGGTATTCTGGGATTGTGATCAACACATTCCGGGTTCTGACCGTGCTCGTTCTTTGCAAAAAGTAGGCGCGGATGCGACGCACTGGGTGCTGACCATCCCGCCAAATAAACAATGGAATCAAATTGAAAACGAGCAATGGCACCAAGATGTACGTGACGCTGCAACGGCATCTGAAATCAAGCGTTTGGTTGTCTTTAGTTCGACATCAGTATATCCAGACAAAGGAGTTGTACGAGAACAGGATGCCCTGGCTTCATCAATTTCACCTCATTCTGGAAAGTCACTTTTAGCTCTAGAGCAGGTCTTTGATGCGGCACCTTTCGATGTGGTCATCTTACGCTTCGGCGGTTTGATTGGATCAGATCGTCATCCTGGAATGAGGGCTTCGCAAAAGGGCTGGAGCAATCCCAATCGGCGAATGAATGTCACCACACTTGAGGATGCCACCAGCGCCTGCCAGCATGTGCTCTTCTCTTCAACAATGAGTGGAGCGTACAATGTTGTCTCTCCAGATCATCCGACCTATTTGGATTTTGGCAAATGTCTCGTTGGCCTCAATTGGCCTGCAATTCTTGGGCATGCCAAAGAGCAATTGGACGCCAAAGGCAGGACGGTGTCTTCGGAAAGATTGATGGACACGGGTTTTGGTTTTCAAACTTCAGATGTCCTGGGTTGGGCAAAAGCGATGGGAGGAATGCGCAGTTCAATCCAAATCCCCCTGAATGAGACAAGGCGCATTCATGGTGTGTTGCATCAAGCGAACCGCTCAGAGGAGCCTAAAGATGTAATGGTATTCGCTCACGGATACAAAGGGTTTAAAGACTGGGGGGCATGGAGTTTGGTCATGGATGCGCTGACCAGTGAAAGGCGCAGCGTCTTTCGATTTGATTTCACCCAAAATGGAATCTATCCAGACTTCCCCAATGAAATTTTAGACACACAAGGTTGGAGTCAGAACACCTACCGCAAAGAAGTCGATGAATTGAAGGCGGTCTGTTTTTATTGGCAGGCTCAGGGACACCGGGTATGTATCGTAGGGCATAGTCGCGGAGGTGGCATTGCCGCAATAGCTGCACACGAAATGCAATTGGCAGGCACACCGGTTTTAGCTTGCATCTTTTGGGCTTCTGTATCTGATTTCGCCGCACGTTTTCCTGAAGGAAAAGAGTTGGATCAGTGGCAACATTCAGACCGATTGGAAATTAAAAACCAGCGAACGGGTCAAGTGCTTCATCATTGTTTTTCCTTTTATGAATCATTTCAACGTGAGGCTTCTTCCTTGAACATTCAGCGCTCTATTGAGCTATTAAAAGGCCCGGTTTTTATAGCACATGCTAAG
>CAJWIF010000131.1 GCA_913041135.1 uncultured Flavobacteriales bacterium | reverse complement strand
TAAATCCACCAAAGACGATGGCTATCCCGTGGTTTTACTTGCTCGAAACAAGGCCGGCTACCACAACCTCACCAAGCTCAGCTCCAAGGCCTATACCGATGGTTTTTACTACTGTCCAAGAATTGACAAGGAGCTAATCACTACGTTCAAAGGCGATTTAATCGTTACTACTGGTGGACTGTTCAGCGAGATTCCTTCCTTGATTTTGAATGTGGGAGAAGTGCAAGCCGAAGAGGCATTTATTTGGTGGAAGGAGACGTTTGGAGAACATTTTTATGCGGAGCTCAATCGGCATGGCTTGGAGGAAGAGCAGGTGGTGAATGAGACGTTGCTTCGATTTTGCAAGAAGCACAGCGTGCGCTACATCGCGGCCAATAGCAGTTATTACACCCAGAAGAAGCAGGCGGAGGCTCATGACATTCTGTTGTGTGTGAAGGATGCCCAAAACGTAAGCAAGCCCAAGAGGTACATCGGGAAGCGTGGAAGGGAGTTTCGATTTGGTATGCCCAACAGCGAGTGGTACGTCAAAACACCTTCAGAGATGCGCAAGTTATTTGCGGATTTACCTGAAGCCTTGGCGCTCACTTCAGAGATTGCGGAAGGGTGCGAGTCCTATGTTCTGGAGCGGGATGTGCTGCTTCCTGCATTTGACATTCCTGAGGACTTTGTGCATGCAGAAGATGCTGTTGACGGAGGAAAGCGAGGTGAGAATGCCTACCTGCGGCACTTGACTTATCTGGGTGCAGCAAAGCGTTACGATGAAATCACAGAAGAAGTCCGTCAGCGATTGGACTTTGAGTTGGAAACCATCGAACGAACGGGCTATCCTGGTTATTTTTTGATCGTTCAGGACTTCACATCGGCAGCGCGCGAAATGGGCGTCAGTGTGGGGCCTGGTCGGGGTTCCGCGGCAGGGTCTGCGGTAGCGTATTGCGTTCGAATCACCAACGTGGATCCGATAGCCTATGATTTACTATTCGAGCGTTTCCTGAATCCAGACCGGGTGAGTTTGCCCGATATTGATATTGACTTTGATGACGAAGGCCGGGGCAAGGTCATCGACTATGTAATCAACAAATACGGTGCAAATCAAGTCGCGCAAATCATTACGTATGGCTCGATGGCTGCGAAGAGTTCCATCCGTGACACAGCGCGTGTTATGGAGCTACCGCTTGCAGACGCAGATCGCTTGGCGAAGCTCATGCCGGACATCAGTTTGAAAAAACTGTTCACGCTTGATGACAAAACACTCAAGGAAAAATTGCGAGGAGCAGAAGGGTTGGAGCAAGTCAATGGCATCAAGGACATTGCTAAGCGTCCCACACTCGAAGGCCAGACCTTGCAGACAGCGCGTGTTCTTGAAGGGAGTTTGCGCAATACAGGGATTCATGCTTGTGGCGTGATCATTACGCCTTCTGATATTACGAACTATGTTCCGATTTCAGTCGCGAAGGACAGTGACATGTCTTGCACCCAATTTGACAACGCCGTAGCGGAAGACGCAGGGTTGTTGAAGATGGATTTCTTGGGTCTCAAAACGTTGACCATCATCAAGGACGCTGTCCGCAATGTCAAGGACCGTCATGGGATTGATCTTGACCCGGATGCATTTCCTTTGGACGATGTGAAGACATACGAATTGTTCCAACGAGGGGAGACTGTTGATATTTTTCAATTCAACTCGGCAGGTATGCAGAAATACCTGAAGGAGCTGAAGCCTACCGTCTTCGGTGACTTGATTGCGATGAACGCTCTTTACCGTCCAGGACCGTTGGAATACATCCCCTCGTTCATTCGTAGAAAGCACGGCACCGAGCCCATTTCTTACGATGTGGATGCATGTAAGGAATATCTCGAAGAGACATATGGCATTACGGTATATCAAGAGCAGGTGATGCTCCTTTCTCAGAAGCTGGCGGGATTCACCAAGGGTGAGGCGGATACGCTGCGGAAGGCGATGGGTAAGAAAAAAGCGGATTTGATCGCCCAGATGAAACCCCAGTTTTTGACTCAAGGAGCTGAGCGGGGACATGCCAAGGACCGTTTGGAAAAAATATGGACGGATTGGGAGGCTTTTGCAGCCTATGCCTTCAACAAATCACACTCCACCTGCTATGCTTGGATTGCCTATCAGACGGCCTATCTAAAGGCGAACTACCCTGCTGAATACATGGCGGCAGTATTGTCCAATAACATGAGCGATATCAAATCGGTCACGATGTACATGGAAGAGGCGAGGCACCGTGGGGTTCCTGTTTTAGGACCGGATGTGAACGAGTCGATTTTTAAATTTCGTGTCAACAAGGAAGGGGCGATTCGTTTTGGATTGGGCGCCATGCGCGGAGTGGGCGAAGGAGCAGTAGAGGCCATCATTGCCGGTCGTGAAGATGGAGCACAGGAATACAAGAGTCTGTTTGACTTTGCCCGGCGGGTCAATCCCAAGGATGTGAACAAACGCGTTTTCGAGTCTTTGGCGCTAGGTGGTGGCTTTGATGGTTTCGAGGGCATTCACCGCGCGCAGTATTTTGCCTTGGATCAGAAAGGACGTGCCTTGATTGAACTCGCAGCGCGCTATGGAGCAGGTCATCAGGATGCTGAAAACTCAGCTCAAGCTTCGTTGTTTGGAGGGATGGAAGAAATGGAGATGCCTGAACCGGCGATTCCCGTTTGCGAACCCTGGGAACAAATGGACTTGCTCGCTCGCGAAAGGGAGATCATCGGAGTCTACATCTCCGGCCATCCGTTGGATCAATTCCGCTTTGAGATGAAGCACCTGTGCACGCCTCAAGAAGGATTGCAGGTATTGGAAAATATGCTTCCATTGAAAGGGAGGGAATTGCGCTTCGCCGGCCGCATTGTTGAAGCCTCGCATCGCATCGCCAAGTCGGGCAAGCCGTTTGGGAGTATCATCATAGAGGATTACCATGGCAGTCAGAAGTTTATGCTGTTCGGTGAGGACTACCTGAGGTTCAAGGATTTCTGTGTGGAAGGTTGGTTTGTGTTTATTAAAGGAAGTGTCGAACAGCGGCGCTATCGAGATGACCCCAACGACGTAGAATTCAAGGTTAAGAGTATGGAGTTGCTTGCGGATGTGCGAGAGAAGATGGTCAGCCGTTTGCGATTGCAGGTGGACTTGCAAGCGCTGGATGCCGAAGTGGCGGAGGCTGTTGCCAACTTGATCGATGACCATCCCGGTCCGGTGGGATTGACTTTGGAGATCCATGATGTGGATTCTGGACTTGAAATGCCCAGCCGCACCAAGCGTGTTGCTGTTTCGGATTCTTTTGTAGAGAAATTGGAAGCGCTCGTTACAAAAGGGGGGGTGCAATACCGTTTGGAGACAGGAAAGTAAAATAGGATGCAGGTGCTGCTGCGTGAAATTTTCAACCAAACTTTGCAAAAAAGGTGGAAAAGTGATGGCATCTGGAGGGGGTGTTTGGTTAATCCGAATGCATTGCCACAATACCTTTGATGTTCAAACCGCGCGACGAGCGCAAAATGACCGAACAATGGCTGTAGAATTTACCAACCAGAACTTTGAGGACTTGGCGTTGAAAAGCGATAAGCCCGTCATTGTTGACTTCTGGGCAGAATGGTGTGGACCTTGCCGCATGGTGGGGCCGGTCGTCGAAGAGATTTCCAATGACTACGCAGACCGCGCAGTTGTAGGAAAGGTCAACGTAGACCAGCATGGAGACATTAGCATGAAATATGGGGTGCGGAATATCCCAACCATCTTGTTTTTAAAAAATGGCGAAGTCGTTGACAAAAGCGTCGGAGCCGTACCTAAAAACGTGCTGGTTGAGAAACTCGAGGCGCTCCTGTAGTCTGCTCAAAACGAACTGCGATTCACAACGCACGGAAGTCCCTACTGGAAACGGTGGGGACTTCTTCGTTTTGGATAGTGTTATTGGATTGAAGTGCCATGCAGTATTCTCTATTCAACACGGATTCAGATTCAATTTCGTCTTCTCTTCCCGGCTCTGATGCCGTAACTTGCCTTTCATGCCAGCTTCTATGGACCCTTCTTTGTTGCAACGATTCGGCCGTCTCGAGTTTCTGGCTCGCCAAGCGGTGGAGGGCTTCATAACGGGCTTGCACAAGAGTCCATTTCATGGCTTCAGTGTAGAGTTTGCGGAACATCGATTGTACAACCCGGGGGAATCAACCCGTCACATCGATTGGAAGCTCTTTGCGCGCACAGACAAGTTGTTTGTGAAGCGGTATGAGGAAGAGACGAATTTGCGCTGCCAGTTGGTGGTTGACTGCAGTGGATCCATGTGGTATCCTGCCGAAGTGGACCCCAATGGCCCTGAGATGAACAAGCTGAAGTTTGCGATTCACAGCAGCGCTGCCTTGATGGAGATGTTTCGTCGCCAGCGTGATGCTGTAGGGTTGAGTATGTTCAGCGAAACATTGGAGCAACACATCCCCGCCAAATCATCGGCTTCACACATGCGCATGGTGTACCATGCCTTGGAGCAATTGCTGGATGCTTCAAATACCAAGCGCAATGCGACGGCTGCAGTGGAATCGTTGCACCAGATAGCAGAGGCCTGTCCGCGCAGGTCTTTGGTCGTCATCTTCAGTGATCTATTGGATCGAGGAGGGGATGTGGATGCGATGATGGCCGCCTTGCAGCATCTGCGGCATAACAAACACGAGGTGGTAGTCTTTCATATCCTGGATGGACAGACGGAGATCGACTTTGATTTTCCAGATCGACCAACGGTATTCAAGGACCTGGAGTCTGGTGATGAGGTGCGTTTGCATCCATCAGAAGTACGAGGAGCCTACCGAGAACGAATGGGGGCTTTACGCAGGGAACTGGAGGTCCGCTGCGCTCAATACCGTATTGATTGGGTGGATGTGGACATTGCCAAGGGCATTTATCCGGTATTATCGGCCTATTTGGCCAAGCGAGCCAAGATGCGTTCGAGCCGATTTTAATTTATTTTAAGCTGAATGTATTTGATTGTGAGCCCTTTGAATCTTGCGTTCATCGACAAGCGCAACTTTTTTTAAAATGTAGCGTATCCCCATTGCGTGAGATTAGATGACTTATCTTATCTTTGCGCTCGCTGCAAATGAGCAGTGACACTGTTGTGAAACGGTCTGGTAGTTCAGTTGGTTAGAATACATGCCTGTCACGCATGGGGTCGCGAGTTCGAGTCTCGTCCAGACCGCCAACAAATGTCACTAAGCCCCGTATATCCTCGGATAGCGGGGCTTCTTGTTGCCCGTGTGTTTACCAGCGTGCTTACATTTATGAACATGG
>CAJWIF010000130.1 GCA_913041135.1 uncultured Flavobacteriales bacterium | reverse complement strand
CTGATACAGGGTATGACTGTGACGGCGTTTGTCTTGCTGATGCGGACGGCGACGGTGTTTGTGACGAATTCGAAGTCGCAGGTTGTCAGGATCTTGTAGCGTGTAACTACGCTGCGGATGCTACAGACGAAGACGGTTCTTGTATCTACGAAGTTGAAGGTTACGATTGCGACGGTGTTTGTCTTGCTGATGCGGACGGCGACGGCGTGTGTGACGAATTCGAAGTCTTAGGTTGTCAGGATACGATAGCGTGTAACTACGCTGCGGACGCTACAGACGAAGACGGTTCTTGTACGTATGCTGATGCTGGCTACGATTGTGATGGCGTTTGCTTGAACGATGCTGATGGCGATGGCGTGTGTGACGAATTCGAAGTCGCAGGTTGCCAGGATGCTATAGCGTGTAACTACGCTGCAGATGCTACAGACGAAGACGGTTCTTGTACCTATGCTGATGCAGGGTATGACTGCGACGGTGTTTGTCTTGCTGATGCGGACGGCGACGGCGTGTGTGACGAATTCGAAGTCGCAGGTTGTCAGGATGCTGCAGCGTGCAACTACAACGCGGATGCTACAGACGAAGACGGTTCTTGCACGTTTGCTGACGCTGGCTATGACTGTGACGGCGTTTGCCTAGCAGACATGGATGCTGACGGCATCTGTGACGAATTCGAAGTCGCAGGCTGTCAAGATGCTGAAGCATGTAACTACGATGCCAACGCTACGGATGAAGACGGTTCTTGTTTCTACGCTGCTGAAGGCTATGACTGTGAGGGCATCTGCCTGACAGATATGGACGGCGATGGCGTTTGTGACGAGTTCGAAGTGTACGGTTGTATCTACAGCCAGGCTTCCAATTATGACATGATGGCTACCGACGATGACGGAAGCTGTGTGTTTGCGGGTTGCTTGGATGATGATTTCAATAACTACAACTACTATGCAAACGCGTCCGATGACAATTGCAACTCAGCACCAATAAGCGCTGACTTCAATGGAGACGGCGTAGTACAGAACCAAGATTTGCTTGACTTCCTATTGGCCTATGGCCAGTCTGGACCTGAGTGGGGAGGTGTTGAGTGGATTCAGAATGCGTGTAACATTGTTGCAACGCCTCTGGAAGATCTCTATACGCCAGCAGACTACTGCGCCATGATGGAGGCACCGGTTCTTTGTGATGACATGGGTTGTACCTATCCAACAGCAAGCAACTACGATGCGGAAGCAACAGTGGATGCTGGAGATTGTGTTTGGACTGGTTGTACTGATGGCGATGCCTTGAATTACAACTCAATCGCCAATTTGGACGATGACTCTTGTAACTACCAGGTATGTCCTGACTTCAATGGAGACGGTGAAGTACAAGCGCAAGATCTATTGGACTTCTTGCTCGCTTGGGGCACGACGTACTAATCAGAAAAGCTGAATTTAATTCTATAGAGCAGGCCGCTTTCTTTCGGGAAAGCGGCCTGTTTTTTTGGTGAATGGTATGTGTGCGCTTAGTTTTGCGGCATGATTTTTACGATGAAAAAAAACAATATGAAGTTCGGACAAACCATTACTCTCTTAGCCTGTGTTACTTTTTTGAATCAGTCGATTGCTCAGGATTATTTGCATCAAGTTGTCGTCTTTAGCGAGGGCTGGTCCAATTGGCAGACAGGTGAAGTTATGGAGCCAGCAACCATGGGTGTTTATGATCCCGCTTTGCAAACGTATGTTGTTCAAGACACCTTAGAAGATGCCGGATTTGTATCGGACGCTGTGATCCATGAATCGAGCATCTACGTCGCCGCAGATGGCCACATTTTACGCTTTGATTTGAATACGTTTGAATTGATGGCCTCTGCTCCTGTAATCGGAGTTCGTCAACTGGCCATTCTTGATGGATTGATTTACCTCACTAGAGGAGATGTGGATGCTGCTGGCATGAATCTGGACTTGGATTCCTATCTCATGTGGTTGGATTTGGAAACCTTGGATCCCGTTGGCAACTTGACTGTTTCGTCTGGTCCTGGATACGCAACTGAAGGATTGGTTGTCCACGATGAAAAGCTCTACATCGGCGTCAATAATGCATTTGATTGGGGCAACGAAGTCGGTTTTATGGGGGAGTACGACCCCTATACCGACGAGTATGTTGAGTGGGATTTGGGGACGGAAGGAAAAAACCCAATCCACTTGTTTGCACAGAATAATCAGATTATTTCTGTGAACAACCGTGACTATGCATCAACATCATTGAGTTGGATGATGATTGGAGACGAAGCCACTACGACCCATGTCGTTGCCGAAACCAATGCCGGTTGCCTAGCTGCTGCGATGACATCTGATGGTCAACTGCGTTACCAAGTTTCTGGAGAAGCTGCTATTCGACAAGCCAATCAGGCGGATTTGATGTCTTCAACGGTTTGGTTGGACAACGCACCTGAATACTATGGAATGGTCATTGACCCGGTATCGGGTGATACATACGGAGGAGTAACAGACTACAGCACGTTCGGATACGTGGAAATCAGAAGCGAAAATGGTGAGCTCACCGGGGAATTTGATTGTGGTGTCAGTCCTGGTGTGATTTGCATGGACGTGCGCTCTTCGGTTTCGGTGTGTGGTCTGCCTTTCCCAATTCAACAGAAACCATCCCGTTGGACCTTTGACGCCCTTGGTCGTCAGATTCTAGGAGTTTCATCAGGTTACCGCTTTGAAGTGGATGAGCTTGGACGCAAGCGTGTGGTGATATTAAACCAATAGTAAGCGTCACAAGCACAGGTCGAGGAGAAAGACAATTCCACCGGATAAGGTGAGTTTTTGCCACGCACTGATTGAGATCAGCCGTCTTCGTATGAGCTGAATGTGAGTTCCTGCAAAGGGAAGCAGAAAGCATAAAACGACCCAACGACCCTCGAAGGTATGATAAGCGAAGAAAGAGGTTGCGACTAAAGGAGCCCAGAAAATCCCGTGGGTCCAATCGAGTAGTCTCCAAGTGCGTTCTGCCCCCCATCGCACGGCAAGTGTATCAAAGCCTGTCAGGGCGTCTCCCTCGCGGTCCTGCAAATCTTTGGTGACTTCTCTCAAAAAAGTCAAAACGGCACTTAGCGCGGCATAAATCATCAATGTAATGCCATCGTTGCTTGAGAAGAAGGGGTGGAAATCAGCGTCCATGATTTCTCCAATGACTGTCCAAAAGGGCAATTGACCAACGAGAACTGCTATGACTACATTCCCTCTCAAGAATCGTCGTTTGAACCAAGGGCTGTAGCCCCAAAGCAGCGTCGCCATCACGAGAGTCCACAGGAAAGGCCAAACGCTGCGTTCGTCCCACGACATGATGGCGCTCATGGCAACGGCCATACCGGTGAGGAAATGATGAAAGAACAACGTTTTTCTGCGGCTAATGACCCGTCCGACCAAGGCCCGTTTGGGCTTGTTGATCGCATCTTCCTGGACGTCGAAGTAATCGTTGATCACATTGCCGCCTGCAGCGAGCATCATCATGATGCATGTGGAGATCCAAAAGGAAAAATCAGAAAGGGCCGGCTCGTGTTGCGGAGCAACCAGCGCGCAACGAATAGCCCACATGGACCCACCAATAATGAGCACATTCCATGGCCGCGTGATGCGTATGAATGCCCACAAAGTAGCATTCGCGGCTGATTTTGGAGCAGATTGATTAGCCATGGGTAGCGTCAATCAAAGCAGCCTCATCTCCAATCGTATGCGCGTAATTGAACCCACTATGAATCGCATGACCTCCAATGGCGCCATCGCGGTCCATGGCGAGATAGCCGACTTGTAAATCCTCAGTGGGCATGCTGTTCATGATGCGATGCACGGCTTCTTCACAGGCCAATTGAGGACTTAAGCCCTGGCGCATCAACTCCACAACCAAGAAAGATCCAACTGTCCGCATGACGGCTTCTCCGAGCCCAGTAGCGGTAGCTCCTCCGTATCGTCCATCTACAAATAGTCCAGCGCCAATGATTGGGCTGTCGCCAACTCGGCCATGCATTTTGTACGCGACTCCACTTGTGGTACAACCTCCGGCCAAACGGCCTTCATGATCCAATGCAAGCAATCCAATGGTGTCGTGGTTTTCTCGGTTGATGACGGGCGCGTAGTCCGATTCAATACGCCACTTTTCCCAAGCCTTTTGTGCTTTGGGAGTGAGGAGATTGATTTGAGGGAAATCCAATTCTCGGGCGAATTGTTCCGCACCGGCTCCCGATAACATGACGTGTGGTGTGTCTTCCATGACCCGACGGGCTAAAGAAAGCGGATGTTCAACGCCTTGAACAAAACAGACAGAACCGGCATTGCCCGTGTGGTCCATGATACAGGCATCCAACGTTACATGGCCATCCCGGTCGGGCAACCCTCCTATACCGACACTGAGTCCTTCTGCATCGGACTCCACAAGCCGCGCAGCCGCTTCAATCATATCCAATGCATTGCCTCCCTGACTCTGTGCTTCAAGACCTGCTTGATTGGCCAAGATTCCGTGGTTCCAAGTGGAGACCATGGTTGGGGTGGATACGGAGTTAATGGAATGAGTGGGGGGCGTTTGCGACTCGGCGTTGAGCTGGTTTTCAAAGCGATTCCAGGCAAAGCGCCCCAGTCCCAATGCTCCTGCGATTTGGGCAGCTTCGTTTAGAAAGGTTCTTCTTGACTTCGTCATGGTGTCAAGTTCGTGAAAATATGAACGCTATGCTTCGGGCTTCTTCCAGGAAAATAGCAACAAGATCAACCAAGGTAGCAGTAAGAGGTCTGCGAGTACAGCAAATAACAGGGTGAGGGAGATCAATACACCAATGTAAAAGGTCCCAAGAAAGTGACTGAGGCCGAGGGTGATGAATCCTCCGCACAGGATGATGCTGGTAATGATGATCGCTTTTCCAGTCCCGATGAACGTTCGTTTGATGGCATAGGGTAGAGTTCTTCCTTGGGACAACTGGATTCTGAGCTTGCTCATAAAGTGAATGGTATCGTCGACAGCGATACCAAATGCAATGGTGTAAATGATACTGGTGGATAATTTCAAATCAATTTCAAACCATCCCATGATACCTGCTATGAGCAATAGGGGAATGAAATTGGGAATCAACGTAATGACGACCATGCGTAAACTTCGAAACATCAGCCCCGCAATTAGGGCCACAACTAAGAACGCAATGGAGAGCCCTTTCAGCATGTCTGTGGCCAATGAAGCGATGTTGAGATCGATTAGCTGAGCGGTTCCCGTCAAGCGCAATTCCACAGGTGAATCCGGATGGTTTTGTGCAAACCATTTCATCAATGCTTCGTTTTTTTTGCGAAAGACCTGAGCACCCAAATCGCTAACTTTTCCACTGATTCGGA
>CAJWIF010000129.1 GCA_913041135.1 uncultured Flavobacteriales bacterium | reverse complement strand
GACCGGCTCTACACGCTATAAGTCTACTGTTCAAAAGCTCTAAGCAATTTGGACTGAAATCGAAAAGAGCGGCACTTGCGTGCCGCTCTTTTTTTGTTCGATACTTTCGGAAGAAAGGGGCTCTATCCCGAGGCCTTTCAACTTACAATATGACAACGCTTCGCTTTAGGAGGCTTCTGCAGCATCTGAGGCAGCATCTGGTAATGTTTCGTTCGTCACAACCGAAGAATCCTCTTCAGTAATCACTTCGGGCGATACCCCATCTGTGACCGCAGGGAGCTCCTCTGCAAGGCTCCCTTTCTTTTCCTGGCTTCCTTCGTACAATTCAAATCCTACCCAACGGCACTCCAAAGGACCGTTGTACATGGTTTCTCGTGAACTATGCTTCAGCCCTACACGCTTCAGCGCGTCAAAGTCGGATGAAATAATCCAAGCGCTGAATCCAGCCCAATGCGACTTCAAACGGTCTCCAATTGCTGAGTACATGGCATCCAAGTCATCTACCTCCATGCGCTCGCCATACGGCGGATTGATGACCACAATTCCGGAGTCATCACGCGGAATCAACTTGAAGAAATCTGAGCGCCCCAATTCCGCACGACCATCGAGTTCCATATTCGATAAGGCCGCACGAGTCTGCGAAACGGCTCCATAATCCTTGTCAGAAGTATGAATGGTCGATTCGACAAACTGGCGTTCTGATTTCAGGTCATCACGGACATCCCACCATACCTCCTCATCAAATCCTCTCCAATCCATGAAGGCAAATTTCCGACGGTGCCACTGGATTGGATAACCATCTGCCCACAAAGCAGCCTCAACAGTAAAGGTCCCTGAACCACACATCGGATCATACAACGGGATATCCGGTGTCCAACCTGCCTTCGCCAACAATCCAGCTGCAAGAACTTCGCTCAAAGGAGCTTTTGCTCCTATAGGACGATACCCACGTCGGGCGAGAGGTCTTCCTGAAGCATCAAGTGAAATGGTCACTTGATTCTGGTTGATGTGCAAGTGAATGCGCACATCAGGATTTTCACGATCGACATTGGGTCGAATTCCAGAAGACGTCCTGAAGTGGTCGACAATGGCGTCTTTCAATCGCAGCGTTGCAAACTGGGAATGCGTGAAATATTCAGAATGCGCCGTAACGTCGATGGCAAATGTGGCCGAAGGATTCATGACAGAGCCCCACTCCCATTTCGTAGCCTCTTCATAAAGCGCGTCAGTGTTTTCTGCTTTGAACCACAGGACGGGTCGCAAGACTCGAATGGCAAAACGTGTGCAAAGGCATATCCGAACCAACGTTGACATATCTGCTCCGAACTCAACGCCTCTTCGGACAACCACCAGGTCCGTCGCCCCAAGTTCGACGAGCTCATCCTTCAAGAGACGCTCCATTCCTGCCAAAGTCTTGGCAAAATAAATAGGCAAACCGCTAGAGGTCGCTTCTCGCTGGCCATCAGTTTGTTCAGCACCTTGTTTTTCTTGATTTATCATCCCCCTTTCCGTTTAACTCGAAATCCTTGTTTTTCCAACGACAGCACAACGCGATCACGATGATCTCCTTGAATTAAAACACACCCCTCTTTCACCGCTCCTCCAACACCACATTCTTTTTTAAGTTGCTTCCCCAAAACAAGCAAGTCCATTGCAGGCCCCTGAAACCCCTCTATAAAGGTCACTGGCTTCCCGGCACGTTGCTTTCGATTCAAACTCACGTAAAGGGTTTGTTTCGTCGCATCAACAGCTTCTTGCTCATGATCAGACGAAACCTCGAGTTTCCAGGTCGTATCCGAAGAATACACCAAGCCATCATGACCTGATTGATTCCCCTTGGATGATCGCTTGTTTTTACCCATCACTCTACAAAGTTAGGCCCCCATCATGAGCCAGCGATACCATTCGGAAAAATCAATAAAATGTCGTATTTTCATAACATGCGTATTTTCATTCGATTATCGTTCCTGTCCGTTATTTTCTTGTGTATTTGCGGCATGGGGCATTCTGGATTTGCACAAGGGGGATGCACCTCCATTGATTTGAATTACATCTGCCAAAACACCGAATTCGTAGAAAGCATCGCTTCCACTTGTGGACTGGATTGTTTAAGCGAAGGAGAAGAATGCCTGACAGCGTGCATGGAAGCGCAGGTCGACTTGACCAGCCCCTGCATCGAATGCTTCGGAGAACAAGTGACGTGCATTGTGACCAACTGTTATTTCGCTTGCGCTTTCGGGACAGAAGAAGCATGCGCAGAATGTGCGTTGACAAACTGCGAAGCTGGATTCAATGAATGCGCTGGAATTGTCGACAATGACAACGACACCTGGACCAGCTTATGCGACTGCAATGACTCAAACTCTACCATTTTTCCGGGTGCGGAGGGTACGGGATCAGGGTACGACAATGACTGCAATGGGCTGATGTCTCTTTCGGAATTGACTGATTGCAATGCAGATTTAAATGCCGACAACATTGTTGGAACAGCAGATTTGCTCATATTCTTAGGAGCATTCGATTGCATTGAGAATTGCTATGATGCTGCAGACTTTAACTCCGATGGCGTCGTAGGAGCCTCTGATTTATTGAATTTACTGTCCGAATTTGGATTGTTCTGCGAATAAGTCCTCGTCATCTTATGCAATGCATGTACCCACGCGAATTGCCCCTTGATAATTTCCCGACATGATTCATGATCTAAATGATGACGTGCTAGCTTATGCTGAAGCGCACAGCACGGAAGAATGGGACATCTTAAAGCAATTGAGACGTTCAACGTGGCAACATGTGCTGACTCCACAAATGCTGAGTGACTCCATTCAAGGTCGGTTTTTAGCCAATCTCAGCCGAATGATTCAGCCCCAGTCCATTTTGGAGTTGGGCACGTACACAGGCTATTCCACGATTTGTCTAGCAGCGGGACTGCAAGCTGGCGGAACCATTGATACGATTGAGCCCAACGACGAGCTCAATGGGATTCAAGATGAGTTTTGGGCAGCCGCCGGATTGCAGGCGGCCATACGCCGGCACAATGGCGAAGCGCTTCATATTTTACCGGGACTCGACGGCCCCTATGATCTGGTTTGGATCGATGCCGACAAGGCGCGAACCGAGCAATACATAGAGGAAGCTCTCAAACGGGTTCGGATTGGAGGATGGATCCTGGTCGATAATGTCTTGTGGTGGGGGAAAGTGCTGGACGACCGCAAAGAAAAAGACCCCATTGCAGCGATGCTCGAACGACTAGCTACCGCATTGGCCAACGATTCGCGCGTGCGCACAACACTCCTTCCCCTTCGGGATGGTATTTTGATGATCGAAAAGTTGACTTGAGCGCTGTCGGCTTAGGCCAACACGTCTGCGACTGCATCAGCGGCCTCCTGCAACAGAATTACAGAACGCACTTCCAGCCCAGACTCATCGATGAGTTTCTTCGCTTCCTCGGCATTGGTCCCTTGCAAACGCACAATGATCGGAACATCGATGTTCCCCATGTTGCGATACGCGTCAACCACTCCTTGAGCAACCCGATCACAACGAACGATGCCTCCAAAAATATTGACCAAAATGGCCTTCACAGAAGGGTCTTTTAAAATGATGCGGAATGCCGTTTCAACCCGCGCAGCGTCAGCCGTACCTCCAACATCCAAAAAGTTCGCTGGCTCGCCACCACTGAGCTTAATGATGTCCATGGTAGCCATAGCCAAACCTGCTCCATTGACCATGCATCCTACATTGCCCTCGAGGTTTACGAAGTTTAAACCAGCCGCATCCGCCTCCACTTCCGTTGCGTCTTCTTCAGAAGTATCTCGCATTTCGGCGTAGTCCTTGTGCCGATACAGCGCGTTAGCATCCAACGATACTTTGGCATCAACAGCAATCACGGTATCGGTCGATGTCTTTAAGACTGGATTGATTTCAAACATGGTCGCGTCGCAACCTACGTAAGCTTTATACAGTGAAACCACGAACTTGGTCATCTCCTTGAAAGCCTTACCGCTTAAGCCCAAGTTGAAAGCGATGCGGCGTGCTTGAAATCCCTGCAACCCAACAGCTGGATCAATGGACTCCTTAAAAATCAACTCCGGAGTCGCCTCTGCAACCGCTTCAATGTCCATCCCGCCTTGCGGGCTATACATAATGATGTTGCGACCGTTGGCACGATCCAACAACACACTCATGTAAATCTCACTCGGATCGCTATCGCCGGGACCGTATACATCTTCAGCAATCAGAACCTTACTGACTTGCTTGCCTGTTGCGTTTGTTTGCGCTGTCACCAAATGACCACCGAGGATTCCTGCCGCTTTATCCTTTACCTGATCCAATCCTTTGGCCAACACCACCCCATGTGAACCGGTTTCCGTAACCGTTCCCTTGCCGCGACCACCCGCATGAATTTGCGCCTTCACGACAAACCAGCTCGTGCCCGTTTCCTCAGCCAACTTCAATGCCACTTCATGAGCCGCCTCTGGATTGTCTGCGACATACCCATTTTGGATGGCTACGCCGAAGCTCTTCAAAATGGACTTGCCTTGGTACTCGTGAATATTCATGGTGCTTTCTTTTGAAACCGATTTGCGGCGCAAAGTTAGGGAACGAGACCCGGGATTGTGCGTAGTTTGCAACCATGAATGACTTGATGATTGAAGCGCGCGGTATTCGCAAACAATTTGGAGACTTGGAAGTCCTCAAAAATATTGATCTGGACATACGATCTCAAGAAATCACATCCATTGTCGGCGCCTCTGGCGCTGGAAAAACGACGCTATTGCAGATCTTAGGCACGCTCGACGCTCCAGATGCGGGTGAACTCAAAATACGGGGAGAGCATGTCATTGGACTAAAAGGGCGAAACCTCTCGGGCTTTCGAAATTCCAACATCGGCTTCATTTTTCAATTTCATCGTTTGCTTCAAGAATTCTCAGCGCTGGAGAATGTATTGATGCCGGCTTGGGTTGCTGGAAAGGACGACCAGGTAACCAAAGACCGCGCTTCTGGATTGCTTCGAGACCTGGGATTGGGTGACCGCCTTACTCACTTGCCGGCACAGCTGAGCGGAGGTGAGCAGCAGCGTGTTGCAGCGGCTCGTTCCCTCATGAATAACCCTGCCGTTGTGCTTGCGGATGAACCCACAGGCAACCTTGATTCAGGAAATGCTGACTCGCTTTTTGATTTATTTGTGGAATTGCGTGATCGCGAGGGACAAACATTTGTCGTCGTCACCCACAATGAAAAATTGGCGGCTCGAGGTAATCGTATTGTTTCCATGCGAGACGGGTTGATTATTCCATAAGACGCACATATGCAAAATAATGCTATGCACGCATAAAATAATCACCCCAATCCTATGCATGCATAGGATATGTCGT
>CAJWIF010000128.1 GCA_913041135.1 uncultured Flavobacteriales bacterium | reverse complement strand
GTCGTCGGCTCAGGCCATTGCCTGGATGCAGAGTCGCGTCAATGAAGTTTTGACAGAGCTCGACGCGCAATTCGCCGAATTCCGATTGAGTGAAGCTTTAATGGGCACATATCGACTCGTTTGGGATGATTTTTGCAGCTGGTATCTGGAGCTTGTGAAACCAACATACGAAAAGCCTCTAGATCGCAAGACATACGATGCGACGGTGGAGTTGTTCGAATCCATTTTGAAGATTTTGCATCCTTTCATGCCTTTTCAGACGGAAGAGATTTGGCATTGGATTGGGAAGCGAGATACGCCTGAAGAATCTTTGTGCATTGCCCCTTGGCCAACAGTAACCTCGATGGACCAGGCGTTGTTGGAGGACTTCGAAACATTTAAACACATCGTTTCTGAAGTGCGAAATATCCGGAAGCAAAATCAAATTCCACATCGAGACGCATTGTCCTTGCATGTAGACTCAGGTGAGGGCTACCCAGCATCGTTGGAATCGGCGTTGATTAAATTGTGCAATCTGTCTGCCATCGAGCAGACCGTGGAAAAGGTCCCGAATAGCTTCGGGTTTCTTGTAGGACGCTCTTCGTTTTTCATTCCGTTTGGCGCTGCCATTGATGTGGATGCCGAAAAGGAAAAAATCCAGAAGGAAATTCAACACATGACAGGCTTTCTCAAGGCTGTTCAGGGCAAGCTTTCCAATGAACGCTTTGTGAGCAATGCACCTGATGCTGTGGTGGTTTTGGAACGGAAGAAGGAATCGGATGCGTTGTCTAAATTGGAGGTGTTGACGTCGAAATTGAATGATTTAGGCTAACGAACGAACACTTTAGATCCTGAGGTGTTCCGTATGTATGTGGGAACTATTCAAAACAGATCCGGCCAAGAAGTTGCAAAAGCAACATGCCGCACTTTTAGCTGAAGCGCATCGTATGAGTGCGATCGATCGATCAAAATCAGACGCACTGGTGGCTCAGGCTGCAGATGTTGAAATGGAATTGATGAAGGTGTTATCGAAGAAGACATGAAGCAAGTATTGACCTATGCAATTGTAGGAGATTCAAAAGGAATCGGAGCGTCTTTGCGTGAGCAATTGCTGGCATCGGGACACCGTGTTATTGGCGTGTCGAGAACGGGCGTGCAGCGTCCTGCAGACGAATATTCCGAGGCTTATCAAAGTCTTGTGTTCGATGCGGTGGAGCACCCTTGTGACTTGTCTTCCTTTGCGACGGAGTTAGCAGGTCTCGCATACTGTCCAGGCACGTTGCGCTTGAAGCCATTGCGTGGCTTGAAGCGTGAGCATCTCGTGGAGGATTGGGAAGTCAATTTTCTTGGCGCCGTGCAAACGTTGCAAGCGAATCACAAATTATTGGCTCAATCGCCAAATGCTTCTGTGGTGTTGTTCAGTACTGTCGCTGTGGGTACAGGCATGCCGTTTCATGCAAGTATTGCTGGAGCCAAGGGAGCTGTTGAAGGGTTGACACGGTCGTTAGCCGCTGAGTGGATGCCCAAGATTCGTGTGAATGCCATCGCTCCTTCGTTGACGGATACTCCCCTCGCGTCAAGCTTGCTCGGAAATGACGCAAAGCGTGCCGCTGCAGAGGAACGAAGCCCGATGAAACGCATCGCATCAGCAACAGAAGTCGCCGGGTTGGCACATTGGTTATTGAGTGCTCAGTCACAACACATGACAGGCCAAGTTCTTCAAATGGATGGTGGAATGAGCCGAACGCGATAAATGATGAAAACGTTGAATGACTTGGACATTGAATTGTTACCTCAAAGGAAGCGCGGTCGTTTGATCAATAGTTTGAGTGGATTTAAAAGTGCGAATGTCATAGGAACAACGGATGGTATGGGCCACCACAATTTGGCCATGTTCAGTTCTGTGGTGCACTTGGGGTCGGATCCAGCGCTTCTTGGCGTTGTGCTGAGGCCGCCTGTAGAGCCTGAGCACGGAAGTCACACCTATTGGAATATCCGGGAAACGGGTGTCTTCACGATCAATCATGTGGGCTCTTCGTGGTATAAAAAAGCGCACCAAACCAGTGCACGCTACAGCGCAGAAGAAAGCGAGTTTGATGCTGTTGGCTTGCATCCTGTATTTCGATGTGGCTTTGAGGCGCCCGCTGTTGAAGAGTCCCAAGTACGCATTGGATTGGAACGTGTCGATGAATGGAAGATTCCCCAAAATGATTGCCGTTTCATTGTAGGTCAAATCCGCTGGGTCGAATTTCCTGAGAAAGCCTGGGAGGAAGATGGGTTCCTTGATTTGGAAAACTTAGAGGGTGTCGCCATGAGTTCTTTGGATGCTTATCACAGCACCCAGCAGTTGGATCGGCTTTCTTATGCGAAAAAAGACGTGCCTTTGACGTCCGTGAAAGGAGGCGATACAACTGCTACCTGAGCAGGCTCTCCGCCCAATTCTTGGACATAAAAAAAGGCGGTCTCTAAATGACCGCCTTTTCTTTTTTGAGTGAAGTTCACTCCATCATGGCATCAAGCTCTCAGGTCGAATCGATCGAGATTCATGACCTTGTCCCAAGCAGCCACGAAGTCATGCATGAATTGCTCTTCGGAATCACCGCAAGCATACACCTCTGCGAGCGCCCGCAATTCGGAATTTGATCCAAAGACCAAGTCCACTCGTGAGGCAGTCCACTTGGCGTCTCCTGAGGTCCGGCCGCTTCCATTGTACAGGTTGCTTGAGCCTGGTTGGGCCTTCCAAACCGTACTGAAGTCAAGTAAGTTGGTGAAGAAATCTGTTGTTAAGCTTTCCTTGCGATGGCTTAAGATGCCCGTTTCAGAACCATCAAAATTGGCGTTGAGACTGCGCATTCCTCCAACCAAAACAGTGAGTTCCGGTGCAGTGAGGGTCATGAGTTGTGCTTTGTCGATCAACCATTCTTCTGCGGCAATGGAGCTAACCCCTTGGAGATAATTTCTAAAGCCGTCTGCAAAGGGTTCGAGTACAGCAAAGGAAGCAACATCTGTTTGCTCTTGTGCAGCATCTGTCCTTCCTGGAGTGAAGGGAACGGAGATTGAATGTCCGGCATTGCGAGCAGCCTGCTCAACACCGAAGCACCCTCCAAGAACCATCAAGTCAGCCATGGAAACCTGAGCTCCTTGCGCGTTCTCCGAGTTGAATGCCGATTGAATGCTTTCGTAAGCTCCCAATACATGGCCCAATTCTGAAGGATTGTTCACCGCCCAATACTTTTGGGGGGCCAAACGAAGTCGACCGCCATTGGCTCCTCCACGTTTGTCAGATCCTCGGAAGGTAGATGCGGAGGCCCAAGCCGTTCTGACGAGTTGTGCCACGGACAAGCCGGATGCTCCAATGCGTCCTTTCAAATCAGCGATTTGAGTCGCGTTGACGATTGGCGCAGTGGCAGCTGGAATGGGATCTTGCCAGATCATGATTTCTGAAGGGACATCTTTGCCTACGTACAAAGCGACCGGCCCCATATCACGGTGTGTGAGTTTGAACCATGCACGAGCAAACGCGTCACTAAACTGATCTGGGTTCTCGTAGAATCGTTTTGAGATGGCCCCGTAAGCCGGATCTTCACGCAAAGCAAGGTCGGAGGTCAGCATGGTGGGTGCGTGACTCAGAGATGGGTCATGTGCATCTGGAACCGTTCCCGCTCCACCGCCATTCTTGGGCTTCCATTGAAAAGCGCCGGCCGGACTCTTGGTCAATTCCCAATCGAACTTGAATAGGTTGTCGAAATAGCTGTTGCTCCACTCTACAGGGGTAGAGGTCCAAGCGCCTTCCAAACCGCTGGTGATGGCATGCGCCCCTCGTCCAGTTCCGAAAGAATTGTTCCATCCCATGCCTTGTTGCTCGATGCTCGCACCTGCAGGCTCTGTTCCAACATGCTCGTCTGCGTCAGCGGCTCCGTGAGTTTTCCCAAAGGTGTGCCCACCAGCAATCAGGGCGACCGTTTCTTCATCGTCCATGGCCATGCGCCCGAAAGTCTCTCGAATATCGCGTGCTGATGCCAAAGGATCGGGATTGCCATCAGGGCCTTGTGGATTGACATAGATCAATCCCATTTGAACAGCTGCCAAAGGATTGTCCAATTCGCGATCTCCAGAATAGCGCTTAGAAGCGAGCCATTCGCCTTCAGGTCCCCAATAGATATCCTCTTCGGGCTGCCAAACGTCTTCACGTCCACCCGCGAATCCAAAGGTTTTGAAGCCCATCGATTCAAGTGCACAGTTGCCGGTGAGAATCATCAAATCAGCCCAAGAAAGTTTCTTACCGTACTTCTGCTTAATGGGCCACAATAGCATGCGGGCCTTATCCAAATTCGTATTGTCTGGCCAGCTGTTCAACGGCGCAAACCGTTGTGTTCCGGTACCGCCTCCTCCGCGGCCATCGGTTATGCGATAGGTGCCTGCACTATGCCACGCCATGCGGATGAAGAAAGGTCCATAATGGCCATAGTCTGCGGGCCACCATTCTTTGGAATCGGTCATAACCGCGTGGAGATCCTTTTTTACAGCATCCAAATCCAGAGAGGCAAACGCTTTGGCATAATTGAAGTCGGACCCCATCGGATTCGACGCGACTCCGTGTTGACGAAGAATGTTTAAGTTCAACAGGTTGGGCCACCAATCTTGGTTTTGTGTGCCTCCCTTTGATCCTTGTTCAGAGGAGTGACCCGTAAAAGGACATTTGGCCTCTCCTTCACTGGAGGCTCCATGAGAATGGTTTGAGTGATCCATTGGTTAATTGAGTTCGTGGACGATTTTGTTGTGACGCTTTCAGGATACGAGAGCGGTCGTTCAAATCACAGCGAAGTTAAAAATAAACACGCTCCATGCAGGAACATTTGATGGTCTTTTGAAGGTCAGTCGTGACCGAAGAGTTACGAATCCATTCAATTTGACTAGAATTGATCCGTTTGCCTGAGGCGCATGGCTATTTCATCTAAATCATCGAAATTTGCACCATGAAATCTCAAGCGTCAAAAGAGTCAGAGCAAACTTTGTTGCATTATGAGGTTGTCGACCAAAAGCAAGATGCGCCTTGGCTGGTGTTTGTTCATGGAGCGGGAGGAAGCATCAGTACGTGGAAGTTTCAGGTCGAAGCTTTGGCTCCGCATTACCGATTGCTTTTAGTGGATTTGCGAGATCATGGAGAAAGCAAAGGCATCATGCCTGAGTTTCCAGCTTATGACTTTGATATTGTTGCCACCGACATCCTGGCCGTTATCGATTTCTTGGGCATTCAAAAAGCCCATTTTATTTCCTTAAGTATTGGCAGTGTGATTTTGCAGAAAATTGACATTGAACGACCTGAACTGGTAGATCGTATGGTGATGGCCGGTGCTATTTTTGACGGCAGTGCCCTGATGCACTGGTTTGTGCACAGTGCAAAGTTGCTGGCATATGTTTTACCCTATCGCGCCATGTACTGGCTGTTTAGCTTCATCGTTTTACCGCGGCGTAACCACCGGTTGAGTCGATACATTTTCAGACGTCAAAGTTTGAGATTAACTGCCGGAGAATATCTGAAA
>CAJWIF010000127.1 GCA_913041135.1 uncultured Flavobacteriales bacterium | reverse complement strand
TCAGCCGATTTACCGGAACTCGCCCGAGCACGTGTCGCGGTTGTTAGCGCTGGGGCAAAGTCCATTTTGGATCTTCCAAAAACATTGGAATCGTTGGAAACAAAAGGGGTCACCGTTCTCGGTTACAAGACGGATTTTTTTCCCGCTTTTTTTGTGCCGTCAAGTGGTTTGCCATTGGTCCATCGTGCTGACGATCCCATGACCATCGCACGTGCGATGGAGGCGAAGTGGACGTTGGGTTTGGAGGGAGCTATTCTCGTGGCGAATCCTGTTCCTGTCGAGCACGCTGCAGATTCCAATGACATTCAACAGGCCACAGATGCAGCCCTGATTTTGGCGGAAAAACAAGGAGTACAGGGCAAAGATGTTACACCGTTCTTGTTGCAGCAAGTGGCTAAGGCAACGGGGGGAGAAAGTTTGGACGCCAACCGTGCGCTGGTTGCCAACAATGCCCGACTGGGTGCGGCTATTGCAGTCGCTTATGCCGAGCAGATCGGCGCCTGATTTAGTTTCAAAGAGGCCAACGGTCCAAGGCGTTGTAAATTCGCGCCATGAATAGCCCGGACTCACCCACTTCAATGGCAGATATCAAGGTTACAGCCGCTGACTTTCGGCAGCAATTGCTAGCGGATTATCGCTTGGCGTGCATGAGTCGAGAAGCTTCGCTACTGGGGAGAAAGGAGGTGCTTGGAGGCAAGGCGAAGTTTGGAATATTCGGTGATGGCAAAGAGTTGGCACAGATAGCCTTGTCGAAAGTGTTGAAGCCAGGAGATTGGCGTTCCGGATATTATCGTGATCAGACCTTGATGATGGCGCAGGGGTTACTGACCGTCAAGCAGTTTTTCGCGGCGCTCTATGCAGACACTGACCCAGCGCATGAGCCTTCATCCGCTGGACGTCAAATGGGAGGCCATTTTGCTACCCGATTCTTGAATGATGATGGATCGTGGATGGATCAAACGACACAGTTCAACAGCTCTTCTGACATCAGTCCAACGGCGGGGCAAATGCCTCGGTTACTCGGTCTGGCACAAGCTTCAAAATTATACCGCTCCTTACCCGAAGTCACGAAGTTGAAGTCCAATTTCACCGAAGGAGGCAATGAAATAGCCGTTGGGACAATCGGTGATGCCAGTACTTCGGAAGGTCCGTTTTGGGAAACCATGAATGCGGCGTGCGTCTTGCAGGTTCCGATGCTGATGAATGTTTGGGATGATGGTTATGGCATCAGTGTGCCCAAAGAATTCCAAACGACGAAAGCGTCCATCTCGGAAGCGTTGCGTGGCATGGAGATTCAATCGGGGACGAACGGCATGGTGATATACACAGTCAATGGATGGGACTATCCTGCTTTGGTCGCCACGTATGAAGCGGCAGAACAACAGTGTCGTGCGGATCATGTCCCTGTTCTTGTGCATGTTGAAGAAGTGACGCAGCCTCAGGGGCATAGCACCTCGGGTTCGCATGAGCGCTACAAGACGGCAGAACGCATGGCTTGGGCGAAGGAATATGATTGCATCGAACAGTTTGGATTGTTTTTGATCCTAGAAGGAGCTGCAACGGCCGATCAGTTGGAGGGCATTCGAAAAGAAACGAAAAAGGAGGTTCGCCAAGTTCAAAAAGAAGCGTGGGCTGAATTTCGTCTGCCCATCGACGCTGAATTGGAAGAACTCATGCAGCTTGTCGCGGCTGTTGAAGGTCCCGAGGGTCCAACAGTCCCTAGCTTGAAAGAAATCATCCATCCTGGGCGAGCAGCGCTGCATACCGCAGCCCGCCAATTGCTGTATCGAACCATTGGTCAAAAAACGCAGGAAAGAGTCGCTCTTGAGCGCTGGTCATCTGCTTATGCAGAAGTCAATCTCAACCGTTACAGCAATCATTTGATGAGCGATGGCGAGGATTCAGCGTTGGAAGTTGCACCTATAGCCGTTGAAATTGATGCCCATGCAGAATGGGTGGACGGCCGTCAGGTCTTGCAGCAAAACTTTGAAGTCTTGTTTGCACGCAAACCTGAATTGATCACATTTGGTGAAGATACCGGGAAGATTGGAGGGGTGAATCAAGTGATGGAGGGCATGCAAGAGAAATTCGGAGCACATCGTGTTTCGGACACAGGAATTCGAGAATGCACCATCGCAGGCCAAGGGATTGGTTTGTCCATGCGAGGCTTCCGCCCCATCGCTGAAATCCAGTACTTGGATTACATCTATTATGCGCTGCAAATTTTGCGAGACGATGCAGCGACTGTGCGATACCGATCGGCCGGTGGGCAAAAAGCTCCGGTCATCATCCGAACTCGGGGTCATCGCCTGGAGGGGATTTGGCACAGCGGTTCTCCGATGGGAGCGATCATCAATTCGCTCCGAGGTATGCACATTTGCGTTCCTAGAAACATGACAGAGGCTGCGGGGATGTACAATACCCTGCTCGAGGCTGAAGAGCCGGCCTTGGTGATTGAATGCCTCAATGGGTATCGCAGCAAGGAGCCCCTGCCAAAGAACCTAGGCGATTTCCGAATCCCATTGGGAATTGCTGAAGTGGTTCGTCCTGGAACGGATGTAACGGTGGTCTCTTATGGGTCAACGTTTCATGTGGCCTCTTCGGCGTCTGAGACACTTTCTAGTTTGGGCATTGAAATAGAACTGGTTGACGCTCGCACACTGCTTCCGTTTGATTTGACAGGAGTATGCAGTGCCTCAGTGGCCAAGACGAATCGTTTGGTGATTGTGGACGAAGATGTTCCGGGTGGAGCATCGGCTTATCTATTGGACCAGATTCTTCATCAACAAAATGCCTGGCAGCTCTTGGACGGTTCTCCGACCACCATCTCGGCGCAACCACATTTGCCTCCATACGGATCGGATGGCGATTATTATGCGAAGCCCAATCAAGAAGACATTGTTGAAGCGGTATATGCCCTCATGCACGAATCCGACCCAGTACGTTATCCGTCATTGAATTCGCTATCATGACCGATTGGAAGGAAGAGTCATTGACCTTGACAACCCCGTATATCGACTTGCTTCAATTGTTGAAGGCTACAGGCAATGCTGTTACGGGAGGGGATGCGAAGGCCCATGTCGTTCAAGGGTTGATTCGCGTGAACGGTGAACTCGAATTTCGGAAGCGACGAAAATTACGGCCAGGTGATGTCGTGGAGTTTCAAGGTCGCATCCGAATCGCGGTTTTAGGCGAAGCCCAAGACACGGCTTCTGAATAATATCGCTTTGCGTTTTACGGTTGTGGCGTTTAATTGCTTTATTTCGGAGTGGCTTTAAAAAACCATACCATGAGATTCATTGTTATAAGCTTTTTTTTAGTGTGTTCTGTTGCTGCGATGGCACAAACAACCGTCAGAGGAAGGGTCGTGGATGGAGAGTCGGGAGAGCCTGTTTTTTCAGCGAATGTGATTTTGGAAGGAACAACCAATGGGGTCACTACAGATTTTGACGGGCAGTTTTTATTGCCAATAGCCGGTTATCCTGCGGTTCTACAAGTGAGTTTTATCGGCTATTCTGCTGAACGAATCAACGTACAAGGCCCTTCTGATATGATCACGGTGCGCTTGCAACCCGATCAAGTCTTGATCGAAGCGGCCGAGGTCATCGGTGAACGCATCAGTGAAAAACAGAAGCAGGCGCCGCTGACAGTTGAGTCAATGGATGTCATCGCCATTAAGGAAGCGCCATCGGGGTCCTTTTATGAAGGTTTAGGAAACTTGAAAGGAGTTGATGTGACTTCAGCGAGTTTGGGCTTCAAGATTATCAATACGCGGGGGTTTAATTCGACCTCTCCTGTCAGATCGTTGCAACTCATTGACGGCATCGACAACCAAAGTCCGGGGTTGAACTTCTCGTTGGGGAACTTCCTTGGAGCATCGGATTTGGATGTCAAAAGCGTTGACATCGTTGCGGGAGCGAGTTCAGCCTTTTATGGGCCAGGAGCGTTCAACGGGGTGGTATCCATGGAGACCAAGTCTCCCTTTCAATTTCCAGGAGTCAATGCGTCCTTTAAAATTGGTGAGCGTAATCTCAATGAGATAGCCTTCCGCTATGCGGACTACACGACGAATGCAGACGGGGACCCCGTCTTTGGAATTAAGGTGAATGCGTTTCGATTTTCAGCCTATGATTGGGAAGCTACGAACTACGACCCGGTAGACGGTTCACAAGTTGATACCTCCAATCCTGGACGCTTTGACGCGGTCAATATCTATGGAGATGAATACAAGCCTGTTTACGATTACTCAGGCGACGGAAGCAGCAATGCACGCGGTTTGGGGAATTTCTTCCGAACGGGTTACCGAGAGAAGGACTTGGTGGATTATAATACAGAAAACCTAAAAGTGAGCACGGCTGCTCATTGGCGGCTGCGTCCAGAACAAACGTATGAGAGTCCGGAATTGATTTACGGGTTTAATTCTGGATTTGGCACCACAGTGTACCAAGGAGACAACCGCTTCAGCTTGAGGGATATTGAATTTTATCAGCACAAGTTGGAATTGCGCAAACCGGGCAAGTGGTTTGTCCGAGCATACCGCACAAGCGAGGATGCGGGAAATTCATATGACCCGTATGCCACGGCTTTGAAGCTTCAGGAAACGACACGAGACGATTATCAGTATTCGAAAGTATACTATAAGTACTGGGTCGATAGCATAGCTCCGGGAATTGCAGCGAGCTACCCTGAAGGGGTTTTGGAATGGGTGGATGGCATTCCAACGTACACCTGGGATCAAAATGAAATCACAGCTTGGTACGATGACAATGCAGGCAATTTATCGGAATGGCATAGCCAGGTGGAGCAATGGACGAATGCGGGTTATGCTGGTTTGAATGATGTTTCTGAGAATCCAGTGGGCTATCTGCAACCCGGTTCTGCCGCATTTGATGCCGCTTTCAATCAGCTCGTGTCTGCAAAAAACAATGAAGGAGAGGGGGGAACTCGCTTCTTTGATCAATCGAGCTTAAGTCATGCTCATGGGGAATACATCTTTAAGCCGCGAGGCTTGGAGGAGATTCGAGTGGGAGGCAATTTCCGACGGTACACCCCGTACAGTGATGGAACCATTTTCAGCGACACAACAGAAAAGATTGTGAACCAGGAGATGGGCTTCTACTCGGGTGTCAAGAAGCGTTTCTTGGAAGACCGGATGATTTTGACGGGCACGGTGCGCGCTGACAAGAACCAAAATTTCAAGTGGGTCGTATCGCCTGCCGCTTCATTGGTGTTCTCACCGCGAGAAAAGGACTATCTGCGTATGAGCTTTAGTTCCGCGTTACGAAATCCAACATTGGCAGATCAATACCTGTTTTTGGATGTAGGGCCGGCAACCCTTGTAGGCAACCTGAATGGAGCTGATAGCTTGATTACGATTGGAAGTTTTATTGATTTCCGAAACAGTGCGGATGCCTCAGCAGGGCAGTATGGATTGAACCGGGACACGTTGGTCTATTTTGACATTGCACCAATCCGTCCTGAGCAGGTGCGTACTTTCGAAGTGGGATACCGAACCACTCTGGGA
>CAJWIF010000126.1 GCA_913041135.1 uncultured Flavobacteriales bacterium | reverse complement strand
ACCGATGAGATAGACATCGTTTTCCGAGTTTGATTCCACCAGTCGGTTGAGTCGACTTTCTAAGGCGGGCCAATCGCGCATAAAAAATGACAACTCCGGACTGGACTCTCCTGAGGTCAACATGAAATGACGCACCATATCGATCAAAGACGAGTCATTTCGCTCGAGATAACCCGGAAGCAACCCTAAAAACACACTCGAATGTGCCTTTCCAAAAAACAATTCAAAGCCTTTTAAGGCCATCTCGTGATACCAATCCACATCATCCACATGGTGAACAGAAGGACGGCTCCCTGATGTGCCAGAGCTTCTAAATTGTACCGGAGACCTCCATTCTGGAGTATACACATGTACCGCGTGGGACTGAAACGTCTCCACAGGCAAGAAAGGAATCTCCGCACACGATTGCACCGCTTCTGGATCCACACCACGCAACGCAACATATTGGCCATATACCAGATTGTGTTTCGCCTGGAAGCGAAACAGTCTGAGGGCAAACGCTTCCCATTTTGCACCTCCATACGTCTCACCGGCATGAACCAGTCCTCTCAGCTCATCCCGCAAGTCGCTCACCTTGCTTTCAGCCTCAGATTGATTCGAACTTTGCCTATCCATGGCCGCGAAGGTGGGGATTCCGTAGCTTTGAATCCAACCTTTGGACAATTTTTCACATGCGATTCCAGATATCCCCTTCGTTCGGATTGCTTCTTTCAGGTGTTGCAATGGCCTCGATGGGCTGCTTGCCTGACCCCGCATATCCCGACGAGCCCGAAATTCGTTTTGTATCCATCGAATCGCAGAGCAACGGAAGTCGTGAATTGGTCATCGAATTTTCAGATGGTGATGGCGATCTGGGATTGAGTCAAGCGGACACGATGCCTCCATTTTGTTCTTCCTGCGCGTACCACCAGAACTTACACTGTGATTATCAAGAATGGCGAGACGGCGATTGGTTTGAAATCACTCTCGACCCCAATGCAGGACAAATCCCATTCTATTACCGCGTACCCATAGCAGAGCCAAGCGGCCAAAACCCCGCGCTGAATGGAACCATTGCGGTCACAATGTCCACATGGTATTTGAACAGTCCGTATGACTCTGTTCGCTTTCGGATTACCCTCTTTGATCGCTCATTGAATGCGTCAAACGAGGCCTTTACTCCCGCTTTACTCAAGCCGTAATACTGGCAAATAAAAAGGGGCACCCACTGGGTGCCCCTTTCAATTCAAATCGTTGTCCTTATTCTGGGCAACCCGCACCGAACGACGCCAAGAACTGAAGCAAGTCAGCCGTTGTTACAACGCCGTCTTCATTCAAGTCAGCAGGGCAAGAGTCAGTAAAGTCAAACTCGCACAAGCCGCTGTCCATCGTCGCCATGTCGTCATAGTTCTCTGCGTCTACATATGTGCAGCCGTAGCAACTAAAGTCGCATGAACCATCGTCAAAGAAGGCTCCAGCTGCGTAGTTGCAAGCCGTTCCGTCTGTGCAACCGAAGGCTGATGAGTTCGGAGCTCCAGGAGTTCCGTTGTCAACCCAACTCGCTTGCCAGTTGTCTGGATCGTCATTGTTCAAATCCGTTTGAACCAATTCCAATGTCGAACAACCACCGTCTGGGCTTTGAATCAAAACGTTGCCCAAAACAGCAACCGTTTGTGAAGGCCAAGCGCCACCATCATCGTAAGTCACGGCATCGACCATGTTGCCAAATCCGTCTTCGATGCTCACCGCTTCTCCACTGTTGGAGAAGTTGCCCAAATCCATTTGGAACACCTGCACTCCCAAACCACTATAGTTGGCTGTACCTGCATCCGAAACGGTCATCAAGAAATATTCACCTGGCTGCACTGTCGTTCCTTCTGGGAAAACATAGCCCAATTGTGGAGCTCCACTCGCTGAATTATAGAATTCAAAACCACCCATATCAATGGCCATGTCATTGGACACATAGATTTCAACGAACTCATAGTCAAAATCATCTCCTTGCGCACCGCAAGGGTTGTAATGAATTTCGTTGATCACCATGTTCGGCAACGTGAAGTAGCACGTTTCATTGGTTGCATTCGTAACACCTAGTTGATAATTCAATGCAGCCGGATCATCACAACCGCTGATGACACACGTACCGTCGTCGATCGTCGCCATGGCGTCGTAGTTGTCCGCTTCAGGATTCATACAACCTGGAGAATCGATGCACGAACCATCGTCTTCCTGCGCATACGCATCGTAGTTGCTGAATGTCACATCGGTGCAACCCAAACGAACGACGTCTGCGTTGTCACGAGGCAATAACTTCCAAGCACCATAGGCATAGAAATTCGGTCCAGTAACACGGTAGTCACGGCCTTGCTCCAACAAAGGAACATAGCTCGTACCGTCATTCGTCAACGAGTCGTCAATAGCATCGTACCCAATGTCATCAATCACTCCAACACCTGTTCCGTCATCGAGGTGCCATTCGCCGTAGCCTGCGGCCGCGTTAACACATTCTCCTGTCATTGCGATGAGAACACATTCCCACTGCTCGTCATTGATTGCATTCGGTGACAGCATTTCCGCTGCAGGCAACACATTGCCTGAGGACAGAATGTCAAAACTTCCTCCTTGAATCTGACGCAAGCCATACACTTCGGACACGTTGCCCAATACGGAGATTTCATCCCCAATGGCGACGCCGTTCCCAATCACCCAAATGGCCGACTGAGCACCGGTTCCGTCCTGAATAACAAAGGAAGGGTTACCACCTAGAGATCCTTCCTCACCATAGACCGCAGTGACAATTCCTGATGTCTGCATCTGCCCTGAAAGGGCTCCAGATTGGATTTCTTGAATGGTGTAGTTCGAGATGTAAACACAAGACGCATCATCTTCCGTTGCGTTTTCATCGTAATTCACAGCAAACGGATCTGTGCAACCTGCAGTCGATGCAGAACATCCTCCAGAGAAGGTGTGCATTGCCAAGTCTGTAAAGTCATTCTGGTCCAATACAGTCCATTCAGAATCGATCGCATTGGTACCTGCAGACATCGCCCAGTCACCACCGTTACCGGCATACACCCATTCCTTACGCACCACTGTGTGGTTCTGTGTGGCATTGGTCGTTCCTGCAATTTCCCATCCTGACCCGGGGTCTGCACCGATTTCTCCAATCAAGTCAACCATCAAGGTGTCTGTTGCTGTCAATTCGAACAATCCAAACGTATCATCTCCGTTTGACAAATAGGAGTAGGTCATATCCGCAACACTCAAGATAGTAGAGTCAGCAGAACCATGGGCAACGATGTACGTTCCTCCCGGTGCAATTGTCGCATCAAAAGGAAAGTTGAACGTGAAGTAATCAAATTGGTTTGACACAAAGGGATCATCTGGCGTATCGCAACCGTTGGAGCAATTGCCCAACGTGTATTGGCTCAAGAAGACTGCAGACGCAGTAGGGTTGTAAATTTCCAAATACTTGTTATTTCCTGATCCTTCTGAAAACTCAGAAAAGAAGATGGAGCAAGCCTCGCCCGTGTATTCACACGTTCCATTGTCAATGCCGGCAACAGCATTGTAGTTGGCAGCGCCAGCGTTGGTACAACCATAAAGCAAGGCATCCGCTTCTGAACGAGGCTGAATCTTAAACGCTCCATAGGCATAGTCCAAAGGACCCGTTACCTGCCACGTGTTGCCCATCAAAACAAACCCTGTCGCGATGGCATCGTACCCACGATCGTCAACGACGCATTGGCCAGAAGCATCATCCATTCCCCATTCGCCATAACCCAGATCTTCGTTGCTCACATCTCCTGTGACTTGAACCAAAACGCCTTCCCAAACCTCATCGGAAACCGCTCCGCTTGTCAGCACCTCCGCTGTTGGTAACGCTGCGTTTTGCGCTTCAATAACAACTGAAACTCCAGTCAACTGAGTCAATCCGTTGTATTCTGCTACCGTTCCAGTTACCTCAACTTGATCTCCAACAGCTACAGGCACATTTGGACCGTACATCCAAATACCTGAGTACTGGCCTTGGCCATCCTGCATGCTCACCAAACTTCCGAAGACACCTGTGATGACACCGTTGGTTACAACCGTCTGACCTGAGTAAACATCGGTGAGCTGACCTTCTTGAATTGTGGCAATTGGTGTTGCTGTTACTTCTAAACACGTACCATCGTTGTAGTCCGCTGCTTCGTTATAGTTCGGAGCCGCTGGTTCTGTGCAGCCTCCTTGGCCCACAGTAATCGTTCCGACCATACCGTTAGCCGCGTGGCTTCCAACACTGCAATCGTAGGTATAGAAGCCCGGTACGCTAAACGTATGGCTGCCAATACAAACACCGTCTGCACTTCCTACTACTGAACTGAAGTAAAAATCTTCTGGGTTCATAAATGATTCACCCGTCTGTGTATTCGTCGTTCCATTGGCGTTGTGCGTTCCTCCAACGTTTTCCCACACAACTGTTGTTCCCGGTTCGATGCTCAGATCAGCAGGACTGAAATAAAGAGAACCTGTAGTAACAACCACTCCTTCTAAGTTGCAAGCATTATCAAATGTGCAAGAACCATCGTCTTCGGTCGCTGCACCATTATAATTGGTTGCATTCTCATTGGTGCAACCTGGGACGGCAGCGCCACAAGTTCCTGTCCACACATGGCTTCCCAAGTAAGACCACTCGTTTTGGTCGTAAACAATCCACTGCGAGTCATCAGCATCCGTTCCTGCTGCGGAAGCCCAGTCGTATCCGACTCCAGCATTCACACTGCTTTTTCGCACTAGCGTGTGGTTCGCTGTCGCGTTTGCTGTTCCTGCTACCTCCCATCCAGATCCTGGATCGCCTTCAAAGTTTCCTACAATGTCGATGAACGTATAGTCCTCTTCAGTTCCGAAGACCAAGGCATAACCGTCATCACCATTGAAGTAAGCATTCCCCGTTTGGTCGGTTTCAGCTATGATTTCTGCCCCTGAGCCTCCGTTCGCCCAAACGTAAACATCGCCTGCTGCAATGGTAGCACCGTCGGAAAACGTGTTCCAATATTCATGGACACCTAGTGTCGTTGGATCATTACCTACCGACGCTATCGCGTAATCAGAAAGCGCAATGGCCTCCGAAGTCGGATTATAGATCTCCAAGTATTTGTTATTGGAGGAGCCCTCTGCATATTCAGAGAAAAACAGCCCACATTGGGCAGAAGCAACGGTCGCTGTAAAAACGAATAGCGTTGCAAATAAGAAGGATAATGAGCGCATGTCGTGGGTTTTAGTTCGACAAAATGGTGCTGCAATCTAGCAAATTATCCATCAAAAAATAGACTTATTGAAAACTTATTTAATCGCTCAATAAAGAAAATTATCCGCTGAACAACTAAAAAACACGCTTAATGTTTATGTGCGTGTCAGCGCCCTCCAAATAAATGTTCGGCTTCGGGCAATTGACGAAAGCTTCGACGATGGTAGGAGGTCACCCCCATTTTACGAATGGCATCGCGATGAGCTCGTGTGGGATAGCCGGCATTCGTCTCCCAACCATAGCCGGGGCATTCCAACGACAGCGCACGCATCCTTTCGTCACG
>CAJWIF010000125.1 GCA_913041135.1 uncultured Flavobacteriales bacterium | reverse complement strand
CAATTGGAACGACATGTTTTAGTGGATGCTCAAAAAGTACGAGAAGCTCTGAAAATTACGTTGTCCTATTGAAATTACGCCCATGCTCTATCGCCTCGCTTTTCTTGTGGTCACGACTTCTTTGATTTTCACAGCATCACTCAATGCCCAATGGAGCGGTACAGTGGTCTATGCTGTTCAAACTGAAAACGACTTTCAACCCAAGGGGCTAGACTACTTGCCCCAACAAGTGATTCTCGAAACGAATGGCCAACAATTTCGCATTCTCGAGACAGGAACAGATTTTGAGCGGGTTTGGCTCATGGATGAAGATGAGGCCCATGTGTTGTTTCATTTTCTAGGCCATGCCGTCGAATTGCTTGAACCGTGTCCCAACGCGCAGCCATTGATTTTGTCAGGCCGTGGCGGCACGCGAGATGTTGCGGGGATCACGGGGATCATCACCCGACGATCCACAGGGTGGGCTGTAGAATGTGAACAATTGGGGACCGCACCGTGTGGCTGGCCAACAGCGTGGATTCCATTGCAATGCACAATCGAAGACGGGCAGGCACGGTATGAATTGGTCGCCCAATCCGTCGTCGACCTGCCAAAAAAACAGTGGCCCCGGAAGCATTTTGATTTGCCCGACGGGTATGAGCCTGTGGATCGATTTACACTAAGCACGCTGATTTCAAGCATCCCCAGCGAGTAAGATTCCCGGAAAGAGTCGCACACATAGGCTTTTCTGAACTTTTCGTGAACAATTCGAACCGATGACCGGTCATTTACCCATGGAATTCAATGAACCCATCGGTACAATGACCGTGCAATCCGTTCACTTTGAAGGACCGGATGCCGTCCGGGTTCAGCTTTCACCCTCCTCGGAAGACCGATCACGTTGGATTCACGAACCTGGTGCCTTCATTACATTCTCCATAACACCAACTCTCCAACGCAGCTACACACTCGTGAATCCCATCGGCTCATTTCCCTTGGAAATTGTAGTTCGATCCATCCCAGGTGGAAAAGGAAGTCAATTTTTTAACGAAGTAGCGCAGGTAGGCAGTGAGATGCACGTAATGCCTCCTCGCAGTCTCCTTTGGCGTTCAGAATGGAACAAGGAATCCACGCACTTCGTATGCTTTGCAGGCGGCATTGGAATCACCCCCATTTTCAGCTTGATTCAGCATGCCTTGCTGCACCCAGAGCTGGGACATCGAATCACCTTGTTTTACAGCAATCGCAGCCGAAGACATGAAATCTTTGGGGATTTACTTCACGCTTGGGGAGACCGCATTGCATTCATTCCACTCTACTCTGAGGACAGCCAATTGGAGGACTCCCAGTATGCCAGTCACATGACGAGTCAGCGGATTCAAGATTGGTTGCAACCGGTTGAAGACAAGGAGCAGGCAATGTATATCGTATCGGCACCTCCGAGACTCATGCGGACGGTCCATGCAGGACTCGATGAAGCGCAAATACCACAGAACCGTCGCCACACAGAACGCTTTACCGCAGCAGCCCTGAGCGATTCATTGCCTGACTTGCCGTCGAATCCAACAACGGACCGTCCACGGTGTACGATTGAACTCGAACGGGATCACGCTGTAGAGGAATTTCAGATGCACGGTGAAGGGCAGAGCATTTTAGATGCGGCACTTGATGCCGGTTTATCGGTACCATACAGTTGCCGCGGAGGAGTGTGCTTGTCCTGCCTCGCTCAAGTCACCGAAGGAGAAGTACAAACGGAGGGTGACAACGGTTTGACCGAACAAGAGCAACGTGAAGGGTTGATTTTGTGTTGTAAAAGCCAACCCAAGTCAGAAGAGCTCAAGCTCCGGTTTATGCATTAGAGCAAACGCTCAAGGCAATCCGATGTACTTGTGCATTTGAAGGGAAATGCGCCATCTTGGATTCACCTGAAGGTGCTCCATGATGTAGGGCAACACCTTGTCCTTACGATCCCATTCAGGTTGCAAAAAAAGCTGAGCATCCGCCTTGAGCGATGCGGCATGATCTTCTCCCCACTGTAAATCTTGTCGATTGACAACGATGACTTTCAATTCATCAGCAAATGGAAACACATCCTGGCGCGCCGCCTTGAATCGCTTAGGAGAAAGCGTCACCCAATCCCATTGACCGGTCAATGCATGCGCCCCTGAAGTCTCGATATGAGTCCGAATTCCAGCCTCTTGTAACGCGGCTGTGAGGGGTCCAAGCTGATGCATTGCCGGCTCACCGCCCGTAACCACGCAAATAGGAGCACCGGACTGCTTGGCCTCTTGAACCAACGTTTCACAGGACACTCGTGGATGAGCATTCACATCCCAACTGTCCTTGACATCGCACCAAGCACACCCCACGTCGCAACCGCCTAAACGGATGAACCATGCGGCCGTTCCCGTATGAGACCCTTCACCTTGCACGGTGAAGAACCGTTCCATCACGGGATAATCAACGTTAGACCAGTTGCCCATGCAAATCAAATTCTGTCGCCGAGTCGATTCGAGCGGATGCAAAGTCACCGATCCGCAAATGCACATCTTCTGGGACTTGAATCCGCACTTCATTGTCCACATCGGGAGAATCAAATTCAGTACGCCCAATCCACAGACCGTCCTCTGTTCTATCTACAAGCACACGCTGCGTCGTACCGATATACTTTTGGTTCAACTGATGTGAAATACCCGCTTGCTGTTCCATGATGGCTTCCACACGTTTCCGCTTAACATCCTCTGAAACATCATCATTCATGCTGTAAGCATGGGTGTTTTCTTCGTGAGAATACGTGAAACACCCAAGCCGCTCAAACTGGTGACGTTCGGTCCAACGCATCAAGTCTTCGTGATGCGCCTCTGTCTCACCGGGGAAACCGCAGATGAGTGTTGTGCGGATGGCAATTTCTGGAACGCGATTTCGAATTTCACCGATCAGGCGATCCATTTTCTCTTGCGTTGTGCCGCGGCGCATCGCCTTGAGCATCTCGTCAGAAGCATGTTGCAAGGGCATATCCAGGTAGTTGCAGACATTTGACCGTTCGGCCATAACATCCAAAACATCCAGAGGAAAACCCGTTGGAAAAGCGTAATGCAATCGAATCCAATCGATCCCCTCCACATCACTTAAGCGCCTCACCAACTCCGCTAATTTTCGTTCCTTGTAGATATCCAGTCCGTAATACGTCAAATCTTGAGCGATGAGAATCAACTCACGAACACCATTGGCAGCTAGTCCTTTCGCTTGCAGCACAATGTCCTCCATCGGCGTAGAAACGTGCTTTCCGCGCATCAGTGGAATCGCACAAAAAGCACACGGTCTGTCGCAGCCTTCTGCAATTTTCATGTAAGCGTAGTGAGCAGGCGTTGTCAACAACCGCTCTCCTACCAGCTCTTTTTTGTAATCCGCTTTGAGCGTCTTCAGCAAACGCGGCAAATCCCGTGTTCCGAACCACGCATCCACTTCAGGAATGCCATCAGACAATTCCTCCTTATACCGCTCTGACAAGCAACCGGTCACGTAAACTCGATCCACAAGCCCTTCCTGTTTCGCCTCTGAAAAGCGAATGATGGTATCTATGCTCTCTTGCTTTGCACTCTCAATAAATCCGCAAGTATTGATAATCACGATCCCGGCATCTCCCTTCGTTGATTCGTGTTCAACTTCATAGGCGTTTGCACGCAGTTGGGTCATCAAGACTTCCGAATCGAAAATGTTCTTGGCACATCCCAATGTAACCACATTGACTTTGCGCGGTGAAGTAGTGCGTGTTCTCATGATGCGTTCAACTTTCAGTTACCGAAGCCATGCCATCACTGAAATTCTCAGGAAGCAAGCTGTCTATAAATTCCAAAACATGGAAGTCCTGAAGGTCCTCCATTTTTTCACCGACTCCAATGAATCGCACTGGAATGTGCAATTGATCGGAAATGGCAAGGACGACACCGCCTTTGGCGGTTCCGTCCAATTTCGTGAGCACCAAACCCGAAACATCCGTGGCTTGAGCAAATTGCTTGGCCTGCTCGACGGCATTTTGCCCAGTCGATCCATCCAGTACCAAAAGGACTTCGTGAGGCGCACCTGGCACCACTTTATCCATAACACGCCGGATTTTCGTCAGCTCCTCCATCAAACCACTTTTGTTGTGCAAACGTCCGGCTGTATCAATGATCACCACATCTGATTTGCGAGAAACAGCTGCTTGAAGCGTGTCAAATGCAACCGCTGCAGGATCTGCTCCCATGTGTTGAGAGATGATGGGAACGCCAGCACGACCGGCCCACACTTCCAATTGCTCAATAGCAGCCGCTCGGAAGGTGTCAGCTGCTCCAAGCAATACACTATGTCCTTCTGATTTAAACCGGTACGCTAATTTTCCAATCGTAGTGGTCTTTCCAACACCGTTCACTCCAACTACCATGATCACCGTTGGAAAATCAGGCGTGGCACCTGGCAATTGATACGTTGTTGACTCTGAATCTCTAGCCCCCTCCGAAAAGAGGCCCGCAATCTCATCACGCAGCATTTGATAGAGTTCCTCCACCTCAACAAAGGCTTCGAATCGTGCCCTTCTGCGCATTCGATCCAGCACCTTCATGGTGGTGTCTACCCCCACATCCGCAGAAATCAACGCTTCCTCTAACTCCTCTAATAGAGACTCATCTACCTTTCTTTTTCCCGTAAAAACACGTGCCAACTTCTGAAAAACATTGGTACGCGATTTCTCTAAACCAGAATCGAGGGATTCCTTTTGTTTACCGGAAAAAAGTTTTTTGAAAAAGCCCATGGAATAAAGATGAAACGGATGGAAATGAGTTCAAGTCATAAAGCAATAAAAAAGGGCCCACTCCTTTGGAGTTCGACCCTTTTTTATTGCCGCTGTATCATCAACATAACGTTGACATCACAGCGATGAGATGGACATCAATTTTTATCGAACCACGCTTTGATGCCGTCGTTGTGAACGACCTCTTCTTTGAATGTATACGCACCCGATTTTGGGCTACGAACCATTTTGATCACTTTCGTATGCTGCTTCCCTCCGCCGGTCTGCAGCGATGCTACTGTCTTCTTTGCCATGACTCAGCTTATTTAATCTCCTTGTGGAGGGTGTACTTGCGTAGCACCGGGTTAAACTTCTTTATTTCAATACGATCGGGAGTATTCTTCCGATTCTTTGTCGTGATATATCGAGACGTTCCAGGCATGCCAGAATTTTTATGTTCTGTGCATTCGAGAATGACTTGTACGCGGTTGCCTTTCTTGGCCATCTTTCGAGAAATTGGGGTGCAAATATAATGATTCCACGCGAGCTAACAAGGTCTTCAGTCAAATCCAACACGTCCCGGTGGAAAAGCCATGCAAACATCGGGTATAATGCATGGTTTCCGTCTTTAGATTTAACCACTGCTCATGGCCAAAAAGAAAAACTCTCCAACCACGGAACCCCGTGTTGCCCGCAACCGACCAAAAGCGGTAAAACCCGCTCAACCTGCTTCCACGAAAACACCCAAAATGCCTCGTAAACCGAGTCGTTTCAGGAACTTCACAGAATCTAGCCGGCGAAAATGGGCTGACCCTCGCATTCAAAATGTGGCGGGAGTCGGGG
>CAJWIF010000124.1 GCA_913041135.1 uncultured Flavobacteriales bacterium | reverse complement strand
TGTTGAGCTTCTGGACGTTGAGTCCCTTGCCAATTTAGGCGGAGGGGACAACGGCAATGATTGTTGGGGGTGGTCTGACCCGGAAACGGGAAGAGAGATTGCAATCTTTGGTCGGTCAAATGGTACTGCATTTATTGATGTGACCAATCCAACGGATATAAAGTACTTCGCCAATCTGCCTACGGCGACCAACTCAAGTTTGTGGCGAGACATCAAGGTGAATGGAAACCATGCTTACATCGTTTCAGAGGCTGGAGGACACGGCATGCAGGTCATCGACTTGGTGGCGCTTCTGGATTTGCCTCTTGATGAGGTGACGCTTTTGACTCCGGATGCATACTACGATGGTTTCGGAAATGCGCACAACATCATGATCAATGAGGATACTGATTTCGCCTATGCGATCGGTACCAATACATTCAACGGAGGTATGCACATTATGGACATTTCGAGCCCCTTGCAGCCTGTCTTGGTCGGTGCATATGATGGCGCCTATTCGCATGACATCCACCCGGTGGTGTACAACGGTCCAGACCAGGATTATGCTGGGCGTGAAGTGGTCTTCTGCTTCAATGGCTCAGCAGGAATTGCCATTGTAGATGTCGAAGACAAGGGAGATACGCAGTTGATTTCACAACTGTCTTATGCCCAGTCAGGTTACACGCACCAAGGATGGGTCAGTGAGGACCAGCGACTGTGTTTTTTCAATGACGAATTGGACGAGATGAATTTTGGCAATAACACGCGAACGTATATCATGGACATTGCGGATCTCGATGCGCCTTCGATTATTGGTTTCTTCGATGCTCCAAGTGAGGCGATTGACCACAATTTATATGTGATTGGCGATAAGATTTATCAATCCAATTATTTAAGTGGACTTCGCATCTTGGACAACAGTGCTGCTGCTTCCGGTACGTTGGAGTTGGTGGGTTATTTTGATACCAACCCTGAATCAGATGCCCCTTCATTTGATGGCACGTGGAGCAATTATCCTTATTTCAACAGCGGGAATATTGGAGTGAGCACCATGTCTCATTTCTTTATGTTACAGCCGGGGGCGAACATCGCTCCTGATGCTGTTTCGGTTCCTGTGGTAACACCGGACGATTCGTTCACGGTATTTCCAAACCCAGCGAGTGATTTCTTGGTGATTGACGGGTTTCATGGCCAATCAGCATTGGAGTTATACGACCTACAAGGCAAAATGGTGAAGCGTTGGAATGAACTCCCTGTATTGCCAGGTTTGCACATCGACGTGGCCAATGTCCCGAATGGTATGTATTCCTTGCGGTTGGTATCCACAGGAAAGACCACCAAGTTGGTGATCCAATAGGGTCCTTTCATAAAGTAAAACGACTTGATTACGGTCGTCTTGGACGCAGCATAGCGTGCAGGGCGACCGTTTCTTTTGCTTCAACAACATCGTGAACACGAAGCAAATGTGCCCCTCCCTCGAGCGCCCAAGCATGCAGCGCTGTTGTTCCGTTCAATGCAGATTCGGGAGTGCCATTGAGTGCCTTCCAGATCATTGATTTTCGGCTGACTCCAGCCATAACAGGGACGTGCAACGCATGAAATGAGTTGAGGCTTGCCAGCAAGGCATAGTTGTGCTCCAATGTTTTTCCAAACCCGAAACCAACGTCCACAATGACATCGTGGATTCCTGCGCTGAGAGCCGCTTTAACACGCTTTTCAAGCCAGTAATAGACGTCGTCGACCACATTTTCATATCGTGGTTCATGTTGCATGGTTTCAGGTGTTCCCTGCATGTGCATCAAAACCAAAGGAACCTTGTTTTCGGCAACGACCGCAAACATAGAGGGATCCATCGTCCCTGAACTGACATCGTTGATCATGGCAGCGCCGGCTTGCAAAGCCCTTTGCGCAACCTCTGCATGAAAGGTGTCAACTGAAATCCACGTGTCGGGTTTGTGCAACAAGATTTCCTCAATGACTCCACCGATGCGATTCCATTCTTCGGCAACTCCAACGTGAGATGCGCCAGGTCTTGTGGATTGCCCACCAATGTCTAAAATATGAGCTCCTTTGTCGAGCAGGTCGAGGCCTTGTTTTGCGGCAGCTTGAATGGTTGCATGTCGGCCTCCATCAAAAAAGGAATCGGGTGTGCAATTCAAAATCGCCATTATTTTGGGGGCGTCAAGAACCAGATTGTGGCCTCTTGATGTCAAGTGGTGGGAAATAAAGGGAGTTGTGTTCATGATGTTGGCCCGTATGCCATCCATTCGTTCGTTGTATCTTTCCGCAAGTTATTCCAAGAGCCATTGAATCCGTGACTACGCTAGAACAAACCCTAACACAATACGACCGTGCATTTGAACAATGTGCTCGTCTGTTTGAGGCGAAAACGTCTGATTATGGTACCGCGTGGAGGATTTTAAGGCCTTCTTCCTTGACGGACCAGCTATTCATCAAAGCCACTCGCATCCGAACACTGCAAGAAACAGGAGAGGCCTTGGTCGACGAAGGCATAGATTCTGAATTTATCGGCATTGTGAACTACAGCCTGTTGGCCCTGATTCAATGTGGTCTTTCGCCAAATGAGCCAATGGAGCTTGATCCAAAGGAGGCCATTGCGATGTACCGCAATGCTTTTGAAGAAACCCGCGCTTTGATGATTCGAAAGAATCACGATTATGGAGAAGCTTGGAGGGATATGCGCGTTAGTTCATTGACAGACTTGATTCTGATGAAGTTGCTTCGCGTCAAGCAAATCGAAGACCACGCAGGCGCAACGCAAGTTTCTGAAGGCATTGACGCCAACTACCTGGACATGGCGAATTATGCAATTTTTGCACTTATTCTGTTGGAAGAAGCGTCCTGATACATCCGTTGAGTGCATTTGCGTTCTTAACTTGCTACTAAATATTTTGGCATGCAATTTTTTCGAGGCTTGGTGCAATTGTGTCGGCTGTTAGTGGGCTCACTCTTTATTGTTTCTGGATTGATTAAGTCCAATGATGCCATGGGCTTCATGTACAAATTGGAGGAGTACTTCGAGCCAGGCGCATTGAATCTTCCCGGTTTGGAAGAGTATGCGCTCTCGTTGTCGGTGCTCATCTGCATTGGAGAGATTCTTTTGGGTGTTGCCATGGTCATCGGAGCCTTACCTAAATTGACAGCCACATTGACGGGTGTTTTGATGGCCTTTTTTACTTGGTTGACCTGGTATACCGCAAATTGCGACCCTTTTGCTACCAAAATGATTGTTGATGCGACGGGAGCTTCTGTCGAAATTGCCAACCAATGTGTCTTGGCTTGTGGTTGCTTTGGTAACGCCATTCCCTTGACTCCATACGAGAGCTTCATAAAAGACTTGGTGCTTTCAGTGTTGACTGTGCCTATTTTGATTGGGGCATTCAACGGGTGGACTCGGCTCAATGAAAAGAGAGAGGGACTGGTTCTGATTACAGGAAGTTTGGTGGTTATTTATGCGTTTGGAGCTGGGATGCTGCAATGGAATTTTCCTGTGCTATTTGCTGCCATATCCTATGCTGTAGCTGAGGGATTGAAGGTGCGTTTCTCCAGTAAATACCGAGAGTGGATTATGGCAGCGGGCGTAATTGTCGTTTGTGGCTTCTTCCAATATTACACGTTGAACCACCTCCCGATTAAAGATTACCGTCCGTATGCTGTCGGAGAAAGTATTATTGAAAACCGAAAGACTGCGGAAGAATTGGGAAAAGAAGCTCCCCAGTATGCCACAGAGTACACGTTTAAAAATTTAGAAACGAAAGAGGACACGATCATTCTGAGCACCGATTGGATTAAGATTTACAATGAGCCGTGGTTCAAAGAGGGATTTGAGACGGTGTCATTCGAAGGAGATGAAGTCAAATTGTCCGAGGGCTATGAGCCGCTCATTATGGACTTTCAAATTGTGGACGGTAATGGCGAGGATGTGGTAGATGATATTTTACAGTTTTCGCTTCTTCAAGGGGATGTCCTGATTCATGTAAGTAAGGATCTTGACGCTGGAGCTGGGTTAGGTCAAGAAGCGCTTAATATGCTCGCAACGCAGGCAATGAAAGAGGGCTGGAAAGTGATTGGATTGACCAATGCCCCATTTGATCAGAATGAGTCGTATCGGACTGAGTTCAACGCGCCATACCCTTTTTATACGTGTGACCAGACTGAACTAAAAATTATTGTTCGCTCCAACCCGGGGTTGGTTTGGATGCGAGACGGAATCATCCAAGAAAAGTGGTCTTGGCGAGACGTTCCGACGTTTGATACATTGGTGGATTAATTTCGGGTAAGTGAAGGCCATCGCTCAGAAACTCGTTCAGGGCTTGGGTGTTTTGTGGGGCGCCTTGACGTTGGTCTTTATTTTATTCGCGTTGATTCCCGATCCAGCACGACAGCTCGCCGGTCAAAATGAGCAAGAGGAAGTGGTCGAAGCGATCCGTGAGAAATATGGTTTGAATCTATCTCCAGCCAAACGTTATCTCAATTTTTTCATGGGATTGAGTCCGCTGCAACATGAGGCGGAGGGGTGGAGTTTTGCAGCTCCTGACCTCGGCCGGTCATTCATCTCAGATCGCCCAGTCACTGAGGCCATCTTTCAATCCCTTCCAGCTACGATATTACTGGCTGTTTTGGCCATGGCCCTTGCGATGTCTTTGGGACTTATTGGAGGCATGCTGTGCGGTGCAGTGGCTGGTTCTTTTGCGGATCGACTGTTTTTAACCTTGGCTTCACTGGGCATGAGCGCACCGTCGTTTGTTATGGCGATTGTTGTTTCGTGGTTGTTTGGTTCCGTTTGGCATGCTTGGACAGGCTTGCCGATGACCGGTGGCCTCTGGGAAGTGCATCCATTTGAAGGTCCTCGATTGGCATTGCACCATGCGATTCTACCCGCTTTAACCTTGGGGATTCGACCTTTGTCGGTGGTGTTCCAATTGACACGCAATAGTGTCACAGAAATTTTAGGTTCGTCCTATGTGCGCACAGCCAAATCCAAGGGGGTAGGTCAGATGCGCATCATGACCCACCATGTTTTACGCAATGCACTCAACCCTGTTTTGACAGCAGCCTCTGGGTGGTTTGCGAGTATGCTCGCCGGCGCCGTATTTGTGGAATATGTCTTCGGGTGGCAGGGAATGGGACTGCTCATGTTTCGTGCGCTAGAGCAGAGTGATCTGCCCATGGTCATGGGATGCGTCTCGGTGATTGCATCCATTTTTGTTCTTGTCAACGTCGCCGTTGATCTGTTGTATGGATGGATTGATCCGCGCGTTAGCGGATCAAGCTCTCGTTGATCAACTGTACCAAGTCCTTGGATGTTTGATTGTAATAGCGCTTTGTACGATAGCTTGAGACCCATTGAATTCCAATGATGGCATTGGACAAGAACAGTTCATCAGCGCGCAACAACTCTTGTGGAGTCAAATTGCATTCGTAGACCTTGTATTGATTGGCCAATGCTACGTTGATAATAGCGGCTCTCATCACACCTCCTACTGGCCCGCTATCCAAGCCGGAAGTATAAAGGACTCCATTGCTGACAAGGAATATGTTGGAACGCGAGGATTCAATGACATGGAATTGTTCATTGGAAACTAAGGCGTCGTCTAAACCTTTCGATT
>CAJWIF010000123.1 GCA_913041135.1 uncultured Flavobacteriales bacterium | reverse complement strand
TCATTTCGGAAACAGATTCTTTGGTTCCAAGAATGTTACCTCCCAGCGGATGGCCTGCAAACAAACGTTCTTCAAACTCATCGAAAATAGCTTCTGCCGGACTGTCCAAATAGGCGTTCAGTTCATCGAGAATAACATCGCGTTCTTTCACGATTTCCTTTTCTGGAAACGTCGCTTGAAACGTAATGTCAGCGATTAACTCCACAGCCCGTTCCAGATGTTGCTCTGAAAAAGCCGCATAAATCCAGGTGTCTTCTTTGGATGTGTACGCATTGAATTCACCGCCCACGGTGTCCAACCGATTCAAGATGTGAAATGCTTTGCGCTTTTGTGTTCCCTTGAACAACGTATGTTCAATGAAGTGCGCTGATCCAGACTCACCGTTTTGCACAATTTCGTCACGAGAACCCGCGTTGATCACGAGACCACAATGTGTTACCGGACGTGGCACCTGCTTGTAAATGATTCGAAAACCATTTTCAAGTCGCGCTGTATGCAACTCTTCCTTTCCCCAATGAGGGAGGCTTTTCGAAGTGGTCTTAGACACTCAGCTCAGCATTTGACCCGACCCTGATCACCCCTTGAAATTCGTTCAAAAGGGAAGATCATCATCGTCCGCTGCAGGAGCCGTCGGCATCGGAGGGACATCCGGCATCGGTGTCGCAGCAACGGCATCAGGTGATGCAGCAGTAGCTGATTCACCAGATTCTACACGCCACGCATTGAGGTCGACATAGAACTTGTCATTGTACTCATTCCCGCGGATATCGAACTTCACCAAAACAGCGTCACCTTCTTGAAGCTTGGCGATTTGTTCCGTACGTTCTTTCACCGTAGTGAATTTTACATCCTGCGGATACTGTTCTTCCGTTGTGATTACAAATTCACGTTTGTAAAAGCCACTCGGAAAATCCTGTTGTTCGAAGATTTTTTTAACCTTCCCTTTCATTTCAAAACCCATTCAACGAAGGTATCGATGCGGAATCAAACTGCACAAGAAAGCGCAAGAAAAAACTAAGAGACCTTGAATCAACCGGGATTGAAAGCTAAGAGGGCTTTGATCGCCAGCTCTGGCTGGCCTTGAGCAATGTGATCTGCAGCAAAACGATGCAACGCAAGCTCCAATGCAGCGCCATTGTCTTCATGTTCCATAAACACGTCAGACAATTCCAATAGCTTGAAGTCGTTGACTTCGGTTTCATCAGGCCACATTTGAAGGGCTCCCAATTGAGCCAAATCACTGCCCGTCAGCAAGCTGCTTTCACGCACTTCTTTGGGTAAGGCATCCACTCCGATGCCTGGCGAGGACATGGGCTTCGGCAAATCGAACAAAGCTTCTCCGGATGCACGAACATAAGAGCTCCCACCGCAGCGCCCAACCAAATCCAGTTTGTGCGGATCGGGGTTTCCCTTTTCGTTAAGCACGTCATCCCGGAAATGCATGCGAAGCACCTCACAAACCACCAATTGCCCCGCTCCTCCTTGCTCGCCTAAGGAATCTACACGCAACACCTTGCATTCCAATTGCACTGGACTTTCCGCCACACGAAAAGGCTTAATTTGGTCTGAAGCCAAAGGAGTTAGGCCCGTTTTATCAAATTCATCGACCCCTTCTGGGAAATCTGAACTGGCAAGAGAGCACTGGTGGACCATGGCGAAATCGACCAAGTTGATCACCACTTCAGGGACCTCCTTTACATTGTCCAACGTGTGTTTTGTTGTGTTGTCTCGCAACCGTCGAGCTGGCGAAAAAATCACGACAGGAGGCTGCGCAGAGAACACATTGAAGTAGCTAAAAGGCGCAAGATTGGGCCTTCCTTCGGCATCCACAGTGCTGGCAAAAGCGATGGGCCTCGGAGCAATGCCGCCCAAAAGTTTTGCATGTAAATCACCGGGATTCAATGATGCCGGGTCAAAGGATGTGTGGTCGTGTTTTGCCATGATCAGGCCTGTGGCCGGTGATTTTCAACCCGCTCAATCGACGCTTCCACCTTCATTTTAAGTGCCTCCTTGAAGGTCTCCATTCGGTCCATCAAAGCAGCGTCTCCAATGGCGGCCATTTGAGCTGCTAGAATCCCCGCATTGCGTCCTCCATCAAGCGCCACAGTGGCAACAGGAACTCCCGATGGCATTTGTAAAATGCTCAAAATGGAATCCCACCCATCGATGGAATTACTACTCAGAATAGGGACGCCGATAACAGGCAGTGGCGTAATGGATGCTGTCATTCCAGGCAAATGCGCTGCTCCTCCTGCTCCGGCTATGATGACCCGAATCCCTCTTGACCGCGCATTTCGGGCATGTTCCATCATGCGCTCGGGTGTACGATGCGCTGACACCACCGTCATTTCATAAGACACAGACAATTCCTCCAAAACTCCGGCCGCTTTTTCCATGACCGGAAGATCACTTGCTGATCCCATGATAATGCTCACCAAAGGGGGGGACTTGGATTCCATGCTGCGCTTAGTTGGTTTTTTTCAATTGATCAATCTGGTCTCGCAATTGAGACGCTTTCTCGTAATCTTCTCGCGTCAAAGCCTGTGCCAATTCGTTTTCAAGTTCTTTCAACGAAGGGGCCTTCGGCTTCTCTTCTATTATTTCTTCTTCAGTGGTATCAAAAGCATCTTCAGGTTCTTCCAATTCTGCGGCTTTTATGCCGGCCGTTTGCAGCACTGATTCATAGCATTGAATAGAGCAACCGAATCGATACGCCAAAGCGACAGCATCACTCGGACGGCAGTCAATTTCAATTTCCTTGGCGCTATCTGCGCACATTAACTTGGCGAAAAATATGCCCTCAACCATATTGTATATGAGGACCTCAGTGACGCGAATGCCAAAAGCGGTAAACCCAGATTTGAATAAATCATGGGTCAAGGGACGGGAGGATTTCATCTTCTCCATTTCAATGGCGATGGCTTGTGCCTCTGCTCCACCAATAACGATGGGCAATTTGCGATTCCCTGACACCTCGCCTAAAACCATCGCATAAGCGCCTGAGGAAGATCCACTCAGGGCAATGTCCGTGATTTCCATTTCAACCTTCTTCATCTACTTGGATTCCGTTCGTTGCAAAGTTACGATGGCAATTTGGTTCAAGAATCAGGCATCCAATGCCTTGATAGCAGCAGTCAATCGGGGAAGAACCTCAAAGGCGTCTCCGACAATTCCATAATCAGCAGCCTTAAAAAACGGTGCTTCAGGATCCGTGTTGACCACCACGATGACTTTGGATTGATTCACTCCAGCTAAATGCTGAATCGCTCCTGAAATACCGGCTGCGATATAGAGATTCGGACGAATGGTGATTCCCGTTTGGCCGACATGTTCATGATGAGGGCGCCAACCGATGTCTGACACCGGACGTGAGCACGCGGTCGTTGCACCGAGGGCTTTGGCTAAATCTTCTACGATTCCCCAATTTTCAGGTCCCTTCAATCCTCTTCCTGCACTGACCACCAATTCCGCCTCTGGGAGCGGTGTTTGGCCATCAGCACTGGCAGGGTCAAAACCGGTAACCTGCTCACGTGCATCACCAACTTCAGCAGAAAATGCGGTAACAGCAGCGGGGCTGCCACCGTCACGCACCCCAAAAGCATTGGGTGTCACAGAATAAACAACGACCTCTGAAGACACTTCAACATCCGCCATTGCTTTCCCGGAGAATACATTTTTACGAACGGCACCTGCTTGTGGCAACGCTGTTACCCCACTCACCATGCCTGCGTTCAAACGCACAGCCAATCGGGGGCCAATGGCCCTCCCTGTATGGTCATGAGTCAGAACAACTGTTTTTGCACCACACTCTTGCGCGGCGGCGGCAGCCAAGCGTGTCCATTGACTGCTATCAGTCAGTTCATCAGAACACTGCAGCACTCGAACGACTCCGGTCGCCCCCAAATCACCGTCGGTTTGAATGGACCCCGCCACAAGTGCGATAGCTTCCAGGCCTTGATCTTTCGCAAATGCAGCTGCATATGAAGCCGCTTCCAACCCTCCCTTTGTGGGTCGACCATTATTAAGGGGAACGATAGCTAGTACTGACATGATCAAATTGCTTTGGCTTCTTCACGAAGTAAACGAATGAGTTCTTCTGCCTGGTCGGCAGGAATAATTTTGCAGGCTCCTTTTTCTGGTGGAAGAGAGAACTGACGAACCGCAGACATCGCTGTTCCATCTGCCTGTTCTACGTTCAATGCTTTTGATCGAGCAGACATGATACCCCGCATGTTGGGAATGCGCTGCTCTGCCATGCCCTTCGCAGCACTCAAAACCAATGGCAAGTTCACCTTTACATGCTCTATTCCTCCTGCCGCTTCGCGCTTCAGTGTTGCTGCATTTCCTTCAACTTCCAGATGAGTTGCCAACGCAACGAAAGGCCAGTCGAGCATTTCAGCAATCATCGCTGGAACCATTGACCCATTGTGATCGATGGTTTCCTTGCCGCACAGGATCAAATCAAACGCTTGATCTTTCGCGTAGGACGCGATGAGTTGGGCCGTTTGCATTGCATCCGTTGGCTCAGCATCCATCCGGACGGCATCGTCCGCACCAATCGCAAGCGCTTTGCGGATCACCGGGTCACAAACAGCACCTCCGACAGTCATCGTCGTGACCGTACCGCCATGGGCCTCTTTTAGCTCGATACCACGCACCAATGCGTACCATTCATCGTATGGATTTACGATGTACTGCACCCCGCTCGAATCAAATGTCTTGCCTTCATCTGTAAAAGCAATGCGACTTGTCGTATCCGGAGCTTGACTAATGCAAACTAGAATTTTCATCTCCTCGAATTTGCTTCAAAGATAGGGTGCACCCGACCAAAAACAGACGGAAACTACTATGCACGCATACCAAATAATGCAAGGGTACAGTTCCCGCCAAAATGCATCCATCAAAAGCACTGAAATCTCAATTGAAATTCCTGTTTTGTTCCATTTCCCGATGACTTACCTTTGCCGACCTATTGTTAATGACAGATTCATGCGCGAAGTACAATTTAGAGAAGCCGTCAGAGAGGCTATGAGCGAAGAGATGCGCCGTGATGAGCGTGTTTTTTTGATGGGTGAAGAGGTTGCCGAATACAACGGTGCTTATAAGGCTTCGAAGGGTATGCTTGATGAATTTGGCGACCGACGCGTCATTGACACCCCCATTGCAGAGCTTGGATTCTCCGGAATTGCCGTGGGTGCAGCCATGAATGGATTGCGGCCAATTGTTGAATTTATGACCTGGAATTTTGCTGTTTTGGCGGCTGATCAGATCATCAATCATGCTGCTAAAATGCTGCAAATGAGCGGCGGTCAATACCATGTTCCGATCGTTTTTCGAGGCCCTAATGGAACCGCTGGTCAACTTGGCGCAACCCACAGTCAGTCCTTTGAGTCCATGTACGCATCGATTCCGGGCCTGAAGGTCGTGACTCCATTTACACCTTATGAGGCGAAGGGATTGCTAAAAGCAGCTATTCGTGATGAGGATCCTGTCCTGATTATGGAAAGTGAGCAGATGTATGGGGACAAAGGCCTGATTCCAGAAGGAGAGTATCTCGTTCCTATTGGCAAAGCCAACGTGCGCCGCACAGGAGATGCCTGTACCATCGTTTCATTCGGCAAGATTTTAAAAACCGTACACGCGGCGGCCGATGAATTGGAAAAGGAAG
>CAJWIF010000122.1 GCA_913041135.1 uncultured Flavobacteriales bacterium | reverse complement strand
TGTACCGTCGCCGTCAGCGTCATTCAAGCACGTACCATCACAGTCGTAACCAGCAGCTGGCCCGTTTCCATCGCAGTCGCAGTCGCCCTCAGAAATGCCGTCGCCACCACATACTCCACATGCGTCCAAATCAGCGCAAGATCCGTTGTCTTCCGTAGCTGCGGCATCATAGTTGCAAGCCAAAGCATCCGTACATCCAAGAACGGGATCAGGCCCTCCTGTTTCATCAGAAGTATCGAAATAGGTACCAACACCGTCAAATGCAAAATGCTTTCGAATATCTGTAGCGCCATCACCGTTTTCGAAAATCTGTACGTTGAAGTTTCCAGAAAGCGTGCCAGCAGTTGTGATTTGCATCACCAAAACCTGACTATTCACCAAATCGGGCAAGCCATTTGGAGATCCGTTCAAGACATACCAAGCGCCACCCGTTTGATCGCTCATTTCAATGTCCTGACCACCAATCGCTGAGCCAAATGCAAATGCACCGACCCAAGGTTGATCACCACTCTCAACTGTGCTAATAGGTGCTTCACTGCCCGAGGGCTGTGAATCTATTCCAATCGTAACCCAGCTATCTGCTGCCAAATCAGGAAAGAACGACAAGAAAGCGGGGTTAATGCCCCCCGCGGTTGTTGACCCAAATTGACTGTTGTAAAAACCCTCTCCACCTGTCGAAAGTGTAAATGGATCGTCTTCATTACCGTAGACAGAACTAAGGAAATCATCAGCATTGTTCAAATCGACATGGATTCGGTAAGTTGTCTGGTCAGGAATAATTCCTGTAGAAAACTCCGAAACAGTCAATGAATACTGACCAAAAGTGAGTCCGGAAAACATAATTCCGGCGCAAAGCAGTAGAAAACGACTCATTTTCGTGATGGTTTATGGCATCGTAAATATAGCAAAAAACTCTATACCACTCGACACTAACTGAATTAATATCGATAAGAAGCCACTTTTAAGCGTCTAATTTAATACCGATGTTAGCGAAACATTCATGCTTTAGCCCTCCACACCCTCCTCTTCGATCCCTTTTTTGGGCACAAAAAAGGGAGTCCCTAGAGACTCCCTTTTTCATATATGTAAATACAGCTTGCGCCTATTCTTCGTCATCCAAGCCGTCCAGCCAATCTGCATTTTTAGGACGGTCCCGTTTCATCTTTGGCTGGCGGGGGCCGTCTTGATAAATATCCCTATTGGGCTTCTTATCTGTTTTCTTTCCCGCACCGACAGACGCTTTTGGTGGCGCATTATCAGGGCGGTCATGCCGGCTAAACTCACCCGGATTGGCGGTTCGATCGGAACGCAAGCCACCTCCTGTAGAAGGGGTTACCGGTCGTCCTGTTGCAGGTCGTCCTGCACCTGGTCCTCCTGACCCTCCTGAAGCTGGACGCTCTCCTCGAGGACGCTCTTCCGCTTCTTTCACAACCATGTTAAAACGCATAAATTCATTGCCGTTCAATGCGTCAATGGCTTTCTTGCCACCATCAGCATCCCGCATTTGAACAAAGCCAAAACATTTAGATTGACCGGTGTCTCGATCTGTGACAACTCGAGCGTATGCTACTTCCCCATGTTGGGAAAACAACTCAACGAGGTCCTCGTCCTGAACATCTCGATTCAGTTTGGCGACGAATAATTTCATCCTTTATTAGAAAAATGTTAGATAAATCTCAAGTAAACTTTTACTCAAGAAAGATTGTTTGTGATCCTTCAAATTGATTAGATCCATCACGAAGATAAGGATTCCTGACGGATTACAATTCGTTCTGAATCAATTGTGACCATCAAGCATCCTTCCAAACTTGCCAAGGGGAGAGTTTTCTCCTTTCGATTGCCCTCGGTTCGAAGGAGCATGTGCCAGAACACGATCAGCCAAACGACTAAACGGCAGTGATTGCAACCAGATGGTCCCCGTTCCACTTAACGAAGCAAGAAATAAGCCTTCACCACCAAAAAACATAGACTTTAAGCCGCCCGCCTGCGCAACGCTGTATTCGATCGCACCCGAGAAGCCAACGATGCAACCGCTGTCTACCCGAATGGTTTCCCCATTCAATTGTTTTTGCACGACGGTGCCGCCAGCATGAAGAAACGCCAAACCATCGCCTTTTAATTTCTGAAGGATAAAGCCTTCACCACCAAAAAACCCAGCTCCCAATTTTCTTGTCAATGCAATGCTGAGCTCAGTCCCCTTTGCCGCGCATAGAAAGGCATCCTTTTGACAGGTAATCTGCCCTCCCTTCTCACCCAAATTAATGGCCATTATTTTTCCCGGATAGGGCGCTGAAAAAGCGACACGTCGTTTGACGTGACCCTGGTTCGTAAAATGAGTCATGAAGATTGACTCCCCCGTTAAAACACGCTTTCCGACTTGTAGCAAGCCATTTAAAAACCCGGTCGAGGCCGATGAGCCATCCCCCATTTTAGTGTCAAAGTAAATGTCCGGCTCCATCCAATTCATGGCGCCAGCCTCGGCTACGACCGTTTCAGATGGATCCAATTCAACTTCTACCGTTTGCATGTCGTCACCGAAAATTTGATACGCAATATCATGACTTCCCATGGCACTCATTTTTTCTATCAAATGTCGCGGTATTTTTGGTAAAACTAGATCCTTACACCCCATGCATTTAAGCACCTCAATTGTCGGCGTTGCATTTTTGTGCATTGCTACTACATCCGGTATTTGGCAAGGATGTCAATCTTCTCATTCAACCAATATGCCTTCGAATTTTAAGTATCCGACATCCCGCGTAGAACCCGTTATTGACACCCTTTGGGAAACTGAAGTGGCTGATCCTTATCGCTGGCTCGAAGACGATCGAGCAAGTGAGACTTCAGAATGGGTCGATGCTCAAAATGCATTGACGCGCAGCCACTTGGATTCCATCCCCTTGAGGGCCGAATTGCGCGACAGATTCGAAGCGTTGTTCAATTATGAGAAAATCGGTGTGCCTCGAAAAATGGGTGGACGGTATTTCATTTCAAAAAATGACGGTCTGCAAAACCAAAACGTTTGGTATGTCCGCGAAACATTGAATGGAACTGACGCCTTGTTTCTAGATCCAAATTTACTAAGTAGCGATGGTACCGTGACTGCAAGTTTAGGCAGTGCTTCAGAGGACGAACGCTGGATCACCGTGATTCAAAGTAGCGCAGGGTCTGATTGGCAAGAAATCCACTTGTATGACTTGAATACAGGGGAATCAACTGGGGACGTCCTGAACTGGGTGAAATTCTCTGGCACCAGCTGGGCCGGAAACGGTTTCTATTACAGCCGGTATCCTGAACCTGATGGAAGCGAATACAGTGCCGAAAACACCTACCACAGCGTGTTCTATCATGAAATCGGAACAGACCAATCTGCAGACCGTTTGGTGTTCAGAAATGACCAAGAGCCCAATCGGTACCATTTTGCCTATGCCACAGAGGATCAAAAGTTCCTTGTATTGAGTACATCCACGGGAACCGATGGCAACAGTATCCATGTGCGATCGCTTGAAGTAGAGAATGCCCCATGGATTGAAGTCATTGGTGGTTTCGACACGCGCAGTTCACTGATCGACCACGCCAACGGACAATTTTTAGTCTTGACTGACCAGGACGCTCCGAAATACCGTTTGATTGGAATTGATTCTCAAAAAGTTGAACGGTGGACCGAAATCATCCCAGAATCAGAACACCTGCTTGAATCGGTCAATAGTACAGGTGGACAGTTGTTCGCGACCTACTTGCGCAATGCGTGCAATGCGGTCGTTCGCTACAATTTAGATGGAACACATGCGCGCGAAATAAAACTCCCCGGATTGGCCGGCTCCACTGGCGGCTTTGGAGGGAAAGCAGAAGCTACCGAAACCTTTTATGCCTACACGTCCTTTACACAACCTACTTCCATTTATCGGTATGATTTGACATCAGAAGAGTCTCAGTTGTTTGCGGCTCCCTTGGTTGATTTCAATCCAGATGACTACACGGCCTATCAAGTGTGGTACCCTTCGGAAGATGGCACCTCCATCCCGATGTTTATCGTGCACAAAAAAGACCTGGTAAAGGATGGCGAGCGTCCAACGTACTTATACGCCTATGGAGGGTTCAATATCAGCTTGACTCCTAGCTTCAGCCCCTCCTTATTGCTTCTATTAGAGCGAGGCGGCGTATATGCCATGCCCAACTTACGCGGTGGTGGTGAATTCGGAGAAGATTGGCACGAGGCCGGGATGTTACTACAAAAACAAAACGTTTTTGACGATTTCATTGCCGCAGGTGAATACCTTATATCAGAAGGGTTCACTTCAAATGAACGACTCGCGATTGCGGGAGGATCCAATGGGGGGCTGCTCGTTGGAGCGACCATGACGCAGCGGCCTGAATTGGCTGCCGTTGCATTCCCCGCCGTGGGAGTTATGGACATGTTGCGTTACCACAAATTCACCATCGGTTGGGGTTGGATTCCGGAATACGGATGTGCTGATAGTTCCAAAGCTGACTTCTTGAATTTGGCTGGTTATTCGCCATACCACAACCTGAAGCCGGAAACAGCGTACCCAGCCACCATGGTTTCTACTGCAGACCACGACGATCGTGTAGTACCCGCCCACTCCTTCAAATTTGCCGCACGACTTCAAGCATGCCACATCGGTCAACGTCCAGTACTCATTCGAATCGATCGCAATGCAGGCCATGGGGCTGGAAAACCAACCTCAAAAATAATCGACGAACAAGCTGATAAGTGGGCCTTCATGCTCGACGCAATGGGACTCGGAACTCCATGAATCATGGAGTTGCTTTGGATCACTACACCGTGGTGAATTTTCCGGGGAAAGTCAGATTGCAAGATGCACTTCCATCGTTGGCAGGAGATTGGATTTCAAGCAAGAAGGGCTGCAAAAAAGCCATCGAGCGAGGAAGGATACTGCTCAATGACGTCGTTGGAAAAACAGGTGACTGGGTGCACAATGGAGACCGGATCACCCTATTAGAGGCGAGACAAATCCAAGCCGTAAAGATTCCCGTTCCATTGCACATTGGATTTGAAGATGAAGCTATTCTTGTCGTGTGGAAGCCCGCCGGCCTCCACACCAGTGGAAACCATCAGACGTCCCTTCGAGCACAAGTAGCGACTTTGGCAACAAGCGGCGCTTTAGCGGATTCCTTAAGACACCCTGAACCGGCTCATCGTCTTGATTTTGCGACAAGCGGTTGGGTCATTTTTGGGCGCACCGCCGAAGCGCTTCGAAAGCTGAATGCGGCTTTCAAGAATGAACGCATAAAAAAATATTACCTCGCTGTCGTCCATGGAAAATCCCCTACTGCGTTAAAAATCCATCTCCCGTTGGAAAATAAATCTTCTTCCACAGTCGCACTGTGTTGGGCAAGAGGACCCATCCCAACGCGCGGTGAAGGCAGCCTCATTTGCGTGACGACCGGAAGCGGCCGAACACACCAAATTCGAAAACACTTGCACGCGATTCAGCACGGAATTGTTGGAGATGACCGATATGGAAATGGGTCTCATTATGCTGGACACGGCTTGCTTCTGACCGCTTATCGCCTCGAATTCACACATCCGATTACGCATCAATTGGTCCAGGTTGAAGCTTCTCCACCACGAAAGTTCAAGCGCTTTGCCTGGGTCAAACAATCGCTCGTGACAGTCGGACTCCA
>CAJWIF010000121.1 GCA_913041135.1 uncultured Flavobacteriales bacterium | reverse complement strand
ACCTACAGAGTATGTCGCTTTTGTTGAGCCCATTGGCTTGGATAACTGCGCAACGACGGATACGGTTTTTGTAGTACCGGGCTTTGATTTTACCACCAACTTCACGAACCCCACATGCATATTCACCGACGGTACCATCGTGGTTGAGATCAATGAGTCTCCGGCGGACGGACCGTGGTTCGCGGATTTGTTTGAGAATGGAGTTTTGATTGAAACGATAAATTCCAATGGTGGTATTGACGTGTTTTCTGGCCTTGTAGAAGGCAACTATTCCGTTACAATTAGTGACACAGAGGGCTGCTCGTATAGCATTCCGTTTGCCTTGAGTCCCCCTCAGCCGATGGATTTTGATCTGACTCCAAATCCGAATATTTGCATCAACGGATTTGCTACCCTCGAAACGTCATCTGACATGGATCCTGGACAGACTTGGACCTACAGTTGGGATAACGGGCTCAATGAAGGCAATGTTCAGCTTGTAAATCCCATTATAGATACGGATTACACAGTATTTGCGACTGATCCAAATGGCTGCGCATCTGATGCTCAGACTGTAACGGTCCAAGTTTACGATTCACTAAGTGTTTCTATGATTGCGCCGGACCTTATTTGCGGTGGTGCTTTTGCAGAGCTCGAGCTCGATGTTTTCAATGGCGGTAGTGGAGGGGGGTATTCGTTTGATTGGACCTGGCAGGATAATTCCGTGGGAGGAGATGAAAATTACTGGGTGGATTTCCCCGTGTCAACCGGAACGTATTGCGTCACCCTGAGTGATAATTGTGAGACTCCTGCAGTGACAACGTGTGAAGAAGTGGTGATTGAAACCCCAATTCTAGCAGCGTTCACCTCGGATACTACTCGGTCGTGTGTTCCCGGTGTTTTTCAATTCGAATCCTTGGTGGATCCAGCGTCCATAGCACAAACAGAATGGTTCTTTGGCGATGGCGAACTCTCCTATGATGCGAGCCCGGCACATGCTTATTTGAACCCAGGCTCGTTCGACATTACGTTTAACATCACGTCGTTAATCGGTTGTGAATACATCAATTTTCAGCCCAACTATTTGCAGGTGTTTGTCCCTCCATATGTCGGTTTTAGTGCAACGCCGCAACCAACACGCGTGCCCGATACTGAAGTTCAATTTGAATCAGTCAACAGCTCAAATGTGGTGGATTGGTTCTGGCTGTTTGATAGTATTCAGAATCTGGGAGCTTCGAATGAGCCAAATCCGCTTTTTGAGTTTCCTATTGACCAAGGCGGGAACTATCCGGTAACGCTTGTGGTCACCGATGAGAACGGTTGCTCGTCTCAGATTACGCGAACCATTGAGATTTTAGACTTGTTCTCGCTCTATATCCCAACTGCGTTTACGCCAAACAACGATGGAAGCAATGACGCCTTTTATGTGATGGGTTCGGACATCGATCCGAATCGGTTTTCTCTACAAGTCATCAACCGATGGGGAAACTTGGTGTTCGAAACGAGCGATATGAATGAGGTTTGGTATGGCAACTCCAATGATGAATCTGAGCATTTTGCCCAAGACGGTGTTTATTTCTATCGTGTGGTGGTTTTCAGCAAAAGCAGCCCAGCAGAAAGGAAAGAAGTAAAAGGCGCCGTGACACTAGTGCGGTAGTGTCCTGAAAATCTGATCGAATTGCAACAAAAAAGCCCCCGGTAACCGAGGGCTTTTTTTATGTCGCTGTTTGTTTTATTCGATCTCGAGCAGTTCATCCATGGTTCCAGTGGCAACGCTATGATAGTTTGGACGAGCCTGTTTGTAGATGGCAAGAGCCATCTCCTTTTGGTCCGTTTCAATCATCGCTCGGTAGAGAGGAGTTAGGAACTTGCGGCGTCCTACATTGATCAGGAAGTTTTCCAGACGGTCGTAGGATGGGGAGTAAGTACTTCGAATGCTTTGCTCAAGCCACGCAAACAAGACCTCGTTGTTGCCTGTGCTCGAAATGCTCCATGCCAAATCGAGTTCTTTCATTCGTACCGCTGATGTGCTATCGTCCAAGTTGGAGAGGAATCGATAGCGTTCTTGGTAAACCCAGTCCGCCCAGGGCAATTCTTCTGTGCCAATTTGGTTGGCCTCCCATGCAGTAAGATTAGCATCGACCTGTTCGATACGCTCTGAGCGCACTTCAGGGCAGTTTTCCGGAAGTCCGGCGCCAAAGATCCATGCATCGAGATTTACGGCCATCAATCGGTCTTCAGTATTGAGTAAATTTTCTTTCAAATAGGTGATGAACCGATCTGTATCCATGACCGTGAATGCGTGCTCCGTGAAGTAAGCTTTCAAAAACTCATCAAAACCCTCTCGACCAACGGTCTCCTCAATGAGTCGGATAAAGAAGTACCCCTTGTCATAGGCAATAGCCGTCATGCCGTCATCGGGATTTCGGTTTTGAAGGTGGAGCTTGAGGTGTGTGTCATCGGGATTTGTATCCATGATTTCGTCCACTTCGTCGACCAGCCCTTGGTAGCTGAGTGTGGCTAGCATTTCCGAGATTTCACGGCCAAAGACAGCCTCCATGATGCGTTGTTCGAAATAGACCGTAAAGCCTTCATTGAGCCAGAAGTCGTCCCAAGTGGAATTCGTGACCAAATTACCACTCCAGCTATGCGCCAATTCATGCGCTACGAGCGATACCAGGCTTCTGTCCCCAGCGATAATCGTGGGAGTGGCAAAGGTCAGGCGAGGGTTCTCCATTCCTCCAAACGGAAAAGCAGCGGGCAGTACAAGTAAATCGTAACGCTCCCAGGCATATTTGCCGTAGAGGTTTTCAGCGGCGACCAGCAACGCTTCCATTTCGCCAAATTCGTATTCGGCAGCGTCGATGAGCTCAGGGACGGCATAAACACCCGTGTGCGGCCCGACTGACCGGAATTCAACATTTCCCACAGCGAGCGCCAAAAGGTAGGAGGGAATCGGTTGATCCATCCGAAAATCATAATGACCATCTGCGGATTGTACGGTCGGATTGGTGGCGCTCATGAGCGCCATGGTTCCAACAGGCACATCTACATGGGCTTCGTACGTGAAGCGAATGCCCGGGGAGTCTTGGCACGGAATCCACGTTCGAGCCAAGATTGCTTGGCTCTGGGTGAATAAGAACGGTTGTGCGCCTTCTACCCAAAGCAATGCTCCTGCAGAAGGAGAACTAGCGTATTGAATGCTAATCCGCTTGGAAGCGCCATTCACCGGAACGCTGAGAGGTTGTCCAATGAATGGTTGCTCCGGGCCCAAAGACCAATCGACGGATTCTCCATCTACAGTAACCGCTTCAATAGTCAAGTCTACACAATCCAATAGAATGCGTTCGGCCGTCGCACTGACATCGATGTCATAGGTTGCGGTGGCTCGGATGATTCGGTCTTCAAAATTGACCGAGGCGTTCCAGTTCAAATGCGTCACTACAGCTTCTTCTGGTTGGCTATAGCTGTGAAAGTCTGTGGCTCTTTTCATTTCAAGAATGGCTTGGCTTTTGCGGCTGTTTTCTATGGCTTGATTGCAACCTATTGAGGCAAGAATCAGAGCGAATGCAAGAAGGGTGTAAAAGTATCTCATGAAATTGGGGTTCATTCGGTGACGTTGTTGGATTGCTTGTGCAGCTTGGTTAATGCGGCGGCAGCCCTAGACAATAGGACCAAAACAAGACTGCCAAATGCCGTTTTCACCAGAAGACCTGGTCCCAATCGAATCAAGGTAGTATACACCGTCTCTTCGATGGGAACGATGGAACGCTGCCAAAGCAGCCCCAAAGCGAGTATTAGAAGCTGGCTAGCGAATAAAATGACAGTTGCAACAATCATGGTGCTGCGGGTTCGCATCTCCATCGCCCAACCACTGAGCATTGCAGCCAATGGGAACGCCAAGAGAAATCCTCCCGTGCTTCCAGTAAAACGGTTCCAACCTGAGGTGCCATAAGCAAATACCGGAGCCCCGAACCCACCTGCAATGAGGTAAATCAGTACGACAGCCGTACCGGCTTTCCACCCTAGGATTGCCGGTATCAAAACAACGAGTAGCGACTGCATCGTGATGGGTACTCCTTCGCTGGTTGTCCATTGCATGGGCGAAAGCAGCAATATTAAGGCCAGTGCTACAAAAAACGCAGCACTTTTTGCCCACGAGGGGCCTTGGTTAAGTTGTTGTTCAAACATGCATTAGTGGCGTTGGAACACCCGTTGCCATTGCGTGTCAAAAGCTGCGGTGTTATTGCCTCGATTCACATCTGCGGTCTGTCGATCGGCATCTAGCTCCACTGAAACGATAGGAGAAGGCGTGAGGATTGTAAAAGAATAGGTAGGACTTGTCCAAGGCCAATCTTCGAGCAGGATTTCATCTTCGTCCAGTGCTTTGCTTCCACGCATCATCACCAGCGGCGCGTGGAACTTTTGGATATCGCCATTTTCGAACGTCACCGTGATGTTTTGAGGCATTGGCATTGTACCCAGTCTCTCCATTTCGATGGTGGCCTGCTCAGCGCCTTCATAGATGGAGTTAATCGCGTAGTCTATCGTATGTGTCGTATTGATGAAATACTGGAAGTACCAATCCAAATCAAGGCCGCTTGCGAATTCCATACACTGCTTGAGCTCTAGCGGTCCGGGATGCTTGAATGCCCATTTTGCGAAGTAGTCTTTTAGTCCTTTGTCCCGAGCTTCGGGTCCAATCACGGCTGCGAGTTGCGCCAAAAGTACTTCGCCTTTTGAATAAGCAGCTACCCCGTAAGCTCGGTTGGTCTGGTAATGATCGGCATGGGTGATCAACGGTTCTTCATTTCCGCTTAGCGCCTGACTGATGTAGCTACTATACGACGAGCGATGAGGAACTCCTGAAGTCATTGCTTCCTCAAAAAGGTGACGCATACACAGGCTAGTTACATAACTCGTCATGCCTTCGTCCATGAATTCGTAGAGGCTTTCATTGGTAGCTAGAACTGCTTGAAACCAGGAGTGTGACATTTCATGAACGGTAACTCCGACAAGACTTCGCAAGCTCCGCTCTCCGGTAATCAGCGTGGCCATGGGGTATTCCATTCCGCCATCACCACCTTGGATTATGGAGTATTGAGGGTATGGGTAGGGCCCCACTAGTTCATTGAGAAAGGCCATGGCTTTGGCCGCATATGCCGGAAGTGCCTCCCAATTCGCGTCATAATCCTCACTCGCCTGGTGGTAAAAATGCAGCATTACTTCTCCAGCGGCTGCTGAAGTATGCTCGTAATCTGGATCTGCTGCCCAAGCAAAATCAATCACATTTTCGGCGACAAAATTCCAGTTGCCGGAGCTTCTGGCCGATGCCAAGTCCTGCTGCAAGACGCCTGTCCCACCTACTTCATAGCCTTTTGGCGCATGAATAGTGACATCGTAGTCTCCCCAGATTCCATGGTACTCGCGACCAATGTATGGTTCTGTATGCCATCCATCATGGTCGTATTCGCACACTTTCGGATACCATTGGGTCATCGAGTATTCAACTCCCTCCTTATTCATCCACCCGCTTCTGCGGATTTGTCGAGGCACCTGTGCCGTCCAAGTCATTTCGAATGTTGCTCGCTTGCCTGCTCGGATGGGCGAGTTGAGTATTACATCTAAAATCGTTCCGTCATGAACGAATTCAACGGGTTGGCCATTCACAAGCAATGATTCGACCCTGATCCATCCCCATTCTTCCTCGGGCAATTCAACGATGCGAGAACCCACGCGTGAATCGGGGTCAGCGATAGTGCGGGAACGCACATCCATCATGCTCTCCGGTTGGAAAGCGTTGAAGAAAAGATGGAAAAACGCACGATCAAGTGCATCAGGGCTGTTGTTCTTTAGTTT
>CAJWIF010000120.1 GCA_913041135.1 uncultured Flavobacteriales bacterium | reverse complement strand
GCTCTAAAATAATCCCACCGTGCTCATGGGTCCAATCCCAGGCATGCTCCAAAAAGGCATCCCGTGTTAAGTCCGATTTTCGAATTCCTTTTTCGCGCAATCGACGAACCACTTTTGCTTCCGTCGCTATCGAGGCATGATCGGTTCCAGGAACCCAGCACGCATTCTTCCCCAACATGCGCGCTCTTCGCACCAATACATCTTGAATCGTATTGTTGAGCATATGCCCCATGTGCAAAACACCGGTCACATTGGGTGGTGGAATGACAACCGTATAGGATTCACGCTCATCAGGTGTGGACCTAAAGAATCCATGTTCTAACCAATAGGCGTACCACTTGTCTTCAATGGTATTCGGATCATAAATCGTTGGCAATTCCATAGGATGCTGTCTCGTTTCTATTTCGCAAAAATCGGACAAAAAAGAAGCCGTTCCTCATCATGAGAAACGACTTCTAAATTTCATTGTGCATGCATCAACATGCTTTGAACACATTTCACTCCTTATTTACTGGCGCACCAGCAGAACTTGGCTTCAATGGCGCCCCTTCTGTGCTGTTCACATCAGATGCCTCAACCTTTCCTTTGATCCGAATGACCTTGGTAGGTTCATTGGTCGCATTGGAAGTAATGGTTACACTTTTGTTGATTGGGCCGATACGCTTGGTATCATACCGTACGCTTATGACTGAAGTAGCTCCAGGCATCACAGGATCTTTGTCACACTTTGGAACAGTGCATCCACAAGAACCCTTGCAGCGGGAAATGATCAATGGATCAGTTCCAGCATTCGTAACAGTGAATTCGCATCCGCCATCCGCTCCTTGAGAAATCGTTCCGTAATCATGAACGTCTTTATCAATGGAAATAGATGGACCTGATGTGAGGTCTTGTGCTGAAGTCATGGCAACAAAGCCAAATACCATCATGCATGCAGTCAAAAAATGTTTCATGTATTCTAAATCGTTTTGCGCTCATAAAGATAACAACAATTGCGTACTGAGCGAATGCACATCGTTTTTTTTGATTCAAGGTCCACACTTCATTCGAAGCGTGGATTCAAACAATAGCATGAATTGTGCCAAAAAAAGGGGAGCCAAGCTCCCCTTTTCTATCTCACACATCGTTTTGATGTTCCATTATTCACATGAAGAACCGAAGCTCGCCAAGAAAGCAAGTAAATCCGGAGTTCCAATTTGACCGTCGTTGTTCAAATCACCGGGACAATCTGAACCCGTATCAAATACACATGAACCGTCATCCGTTGTGGCAGCAGCATCATAGTTCTCAGCTTGCTCGTAAATACAACCACCTGAAATGGAAGTCACACAGTAGCTATCGTCTGAACCATTGAAAGGATTGTACTCAACATACATTGGATCTGCACAACCCACACAAAGATCGCAGCTATTAAAACAAGCTCCTTCTGTGGTCATGTTACCTGTTACATCAATAACACGGTTTCCACCATTTCCACAATCACCGACGCTCTCATCAGCCCCCCATGCATTGCCGTTGATGAACTTGTACTCATACGATCCTTGTTGCAATTGCAACACAACCTGATACACGCCATAACCTGCATATGGAACCATCAAAGAAGAAGGATCCCAACCTTGGAAGCTTCCAGCCAAATGGACTCCTTCAGCGGCAACCATTTCATTGGACATGTTGATTCGGAAAGACACCAAGTATGTACAGCTCCCGTCGTCGACGTTGGCTCCAGCTTCGTAGTTCTGCGCTGAAGCATCCATGCAACCGTTGTAGTTACAATCACCGGCATCCGTGGCCAATTCATTGTAGTTATCTGCATCCATATCCTGACAACCGGCTACCTCTTGGCAATCCAAAACAGAGTCACCGTCTGTATCCGTGTAATCGCAGGCCACGCTCAGGTCACAGAAATCCGTAAATCCACAAGCAGATGGATCACCGCACCCCATGTTGAATGAAGCCACGGGAGCAAGCCACAAATAGCTTGCACCGATTACAGGCACAGCTGTTTGCCAAATGCCATTGTTCTCACTTAAGATGGCCGTTCCTCCACTGATTGGGTTTACAAATCGCACCAAGTCCCCACAGAACGAAATGTCAGCCAAGCCCGCCAAGACGACGAGGTCTGCAAGCAAGCCACCGGTCTGATCGGTAATGTTTGAAAAGTGCATTGGTCCATCGGTTCCGTCACCGATAAAGAAACCATTCAAGGCTACGTTCGGATTCACTCCACCTGCAGCTTCGCAATCCGCTGCGAAAGGCTCATTTTCAGTCCCGGTCAATGTCACACCAACCAACCACAAGGACTCAGCGCCTGTGACAATGGTCGTGGACTCATTGTAGTCACAGCTGCCATCGTCATCCGTAGCAGCGCCGTTGTAGTTGCAAGCAATGGCGCTTGTGCAACCATAAACAACCAAAGAGTTGCCTTCGCAATCAAATCCTTCTTCAGCGTAAGTGCAAGATCCATCATCCGATGTTGCCAAAGCATTATAGTTACACGCCGCTTCGTCATTGCAACCTGGGCCAAGAGGCACCAATTCCAAGCTTGTCGCCAATCGCGGTGCCGTGTAGTCTTGAATCTGATCAATCCAGAACATCGCCTCATCGATACCCATTGTAGGGTTCAATGTCAATTGCGTTGCAGCAATGCTGGTTCCGTTCGCTTCATCCACCATCTGTGTTGTAGCGACATCCCACCACTGCCATGGAGCAGAGTCGAAAGGCTCTGTTGGCGCTCCGTCAACATAGTTATTCATCACCGGGTACAATCCATCCCAACCTTGGTTACCCAATGCAGCCCCCGGATCGGCCAAACCGATTTCAGCAAATGCTGCGTTGTTATTGGTGGCATAACCATTGATTTCAGAATGAATGTCATACGCACCCGAAACTTCAACCACAGGCTCACTAGTCGTTGGAACGACCAATACGCCGGTAGTGTAAGGAGCGAATTGATCATGGGGAGCATGGAAACTCACCATTGGCATGTCGCCTTCATCCAACCAATTCAAATCACCCATCGCACCGCCCATGTTCATCTGGAAGTTGAAATCGCTGGAGTAATCCACGTGATTTGCCATGCACAACTGGAACCCTCCACTCGATGCTGGAGCATACGTGTCAGTCGTCGCGTCTGGGTTTCCATGAATGCTTTCAATCACCATTGGAATGAACGAGCCATCTCCCGGATTGTACCAAAACTTAGTAATCGGATTGCCTGCATCATCTAAAATGATGTCATTGTAATCCGAGATAGTCGAGGAAGCCAATGTGATGTAGCCTCCTGTTCCTTCACCAAACATGGCGATTTTGTCACCAGAAGCTCCCCAAGGGTTGCCGTCTTCAGCAATGGACTTGCGGAAGTAACGGACCGCTGTGCGGCTATCCTGCACTCCACGATACGCCGCTTGGATTAATTGCAATGTTCGCTCTTCTTGTGTTCCAGCCAAAGGATTCCATCCCAGGCGGTAATCAACAGAGGCAACAACATAGCCCATACGTGCAAAGCGCGAGCAAATTTCAACGGCACTGCTGTCTGTACGTGTACCGACGGCACTTCCATTCACATACTGAGGCAAAAAGTTACCCGTGTGGAAGTATAGAATGACCGGACGATCTGTTTCCGCATCTCCTTCAGGTGTGTACACGTCCATCAGCAAATCTTCAGCTGCTGGCGGCATGCCCTGCAATGCTGGAATAACCGTGATGTTTTCACCATAGACAATTCCAGAATCAACGTTCACGGCATCGAAAACCTCATCGATGTAGCGAACGCCACCTTCAATGGTTGTCGTCGTAACCGCTCCCATTGCCAAGCCCATTCGAGGCGTATTGTAATCAACAATCTGCTCAATCCAGCCCATGGCCTCTTCTTCTCCCATTGTGGGGTTCAAAGTCAGCTGAGTAGCCAAAATATTCGTACCGTTTGCTTCGTCATACGCTGCAACAGTCGCTTGATCCCACCACTGCCAAGGAGAGCTATCAAACGGCTCCGTCGGAACACCGTCAACGTAGGAGTTTTGAACGGGGAACAACCCATCAAAACCACCGTTGGCTGGCGAACCTGCATCGTCCAACCCTGCGTCAACGAAGATCGCGTTGTTGTTCGCAGCGTATCCGTTGATTTCTTCATGAATGTCTTGTGCTCCTGACACCTCAACAACAGGTTCATTGGTCGTAGGAACGATCAAAACTGCTGTTTCATAAGGAGCGAATGGATCATGAGGACACTGGAAGCTGACCATCGGCACATCTCCTTCGTCCAACCAATTCAAATCACCCAAGGCTCCACCAGCGTTCATCTGGAAGCTCACATCAGAACTGTATCCAACATGATTCGCTGCACACAACTGAAAACCACCAGAAGAAGCTGGAGCATACGTATCAGTTGTTGCATCCGGATTCCCGTGAATGCTCTCGATAATCATCGGGATGTATGACCCATCTCCTGGATTGTACCAGAATTTGGTGATCGGGCTGCCCGCATCATCCAAAATGATGTCATTGTAATTCGCAATTGTCGAAGAAGCTAAGGTGATGTATCCGCCTGTTCCGTCGCCAATCATTCCAATCTTCGTTCCATCAATGCCATAAGGATCGCCATCTTCCGCTTCTCCTTTACGGAAGAAACGAACAGCCGTTCGGCTATCCTGTACACCACGGTACGCGGCCTGAATCAACTGCAACGTTCGCTCTTCTTGCGTTCCCGCTAAAGGATTCCATCCGAGGCGATAGTCGACAGATGCCACGACATATCCCATTTTGGCGTAACGCGTGCACATCTCAACAGCAAAGTTATCGGTCTTCGTTCCCAACGCACCTCCATTAATGAAGGGAGGTAGAAAGTTACCTGTGTGGAAGAATAGCAACAAAGGACGTTCCGTCTCGGTATCCCCCGTTGGTTCATACAAATCCAGCATCAAAGGTTGCATCGCAGGCGGTTGACCTTGTAATGCAGGAATGACGGTAATGTTTTGACCATAGTTGATGTCCGACGTGACCGTCACTTCATCAAATACCTCATCGAGGTAGCGAGTCTGGGCGTCCAATTGAAGGACAGCAAGGCACGTCAAAAGCGTACCGAAAAGTAATTTTTTCATCTGGTTTGAATCACAAGGTGAATTTGGTTTTCCGAGGGAAGGTATGAAAAAAACCACAGAGTGTCCCGATTACACGACAACTCATGTGTTTATTTCTGCACTTTAGAGACCATAAACGCTGATTCAGCGCTTCTTGGGTGCCTTGGGGTTGAAGTCATAAATAAGACTCGCATAGAGCATTCGCCCTACGTAAGGACCTCCATACGCCTCTATGTGCAAGTTGTTCAACACATTAGACCCCCCAATCTTGATGGTCGTGTTTAGTGAAGGGATCACCGCATTGACCTGTGCATCCAGCAGGTTAAACGTCGGAACAACGCCTGTAAACTGGGGAGAACCCTCGAAGATGAAGCCTTCAACCCATTTGTAGTTCGCACTAAAGCCCCATGTTTTGTCGCCACTTAGTTTTAAGTCGCGTGCACTGATGCTGAGGTTGTACTTGTGCTTGGGGGTATTGAATGCCGGAATAATCGGGTCGTCTTCATCCGTTTTCACCAACTCATTCCAACTGTAGTTACCCGCAACCATGAAGTTATTGTCGATGTAGTAATTGATCCCAATTGCAGCCCCTTGCGTTTGCACTTCGCTTATTGAGTTGGCAGCATAACGGTAGACATCGACGGCACGAGGAGATTGTTCATTGCCAATAAATAAGGCGTCCAGCCCGATGTTATAGCCAATGAAGTGCTCATAGATGCTGAAATAGTAACTGCCATCGACGTACACTTTTTCTCCCAGAGTGGTTCGGTAT
>CAJWIF010000119.1 GCA_913041135.1 uncultured Flavobacteriales bacterium | reverse complement strand
TTTTTTCCCTTTTGGTGGCCCTTTTCGCCCTTATTTCGCCAGCCGTAGCTCAAGTAAGCGCCATTGACGAGAGCATCAATAGCTTCATGGAGCCGCTTACGAAAGCGATTATGAAAGTGATCTTTTTCACTGTTTCATTCGGTGACTTGTCTGTTCCATTTGTTTTAATCTGGTTGTTGGCGGGAGCGCTCTTCTTTACGTTTTACTACCGCTTTGTCAATATTCGTGCCTTTCGACACGCCCTTGATGTTGTTCGTGGCAAGTTTGATGACCCAAATCACATCGGCGAAGTCAGTCACTTTCAAGCGCTGACTGCTGCGTTGAGTGGAACCGTAGGTGTAGGCAATATTGCGGGTGTAGCTTTTGCGGTCTCCCTTGGTGGTCCAGGAGCTACTTTTTGGATGATCGTTGCGGGTTTGTTGGGCATGAGTTCCAAATTTATCGAATGCACGTTGGGCACCAAATACAGAAAGACCAATGATGATGGATCTGTTTCGGGCGGCCCCATGTACTATTTGCGTGACGGATTGGCTAAACAAGGCAAGGCGGGGTTGGGAAAGGCCTTGGCTGCAATCTTTGCAATCGCGTGTATCGGAGGGAGTTTTGGAGGAGGAAACATGGTTCAAATCAATCAGGCAACAAAGCAGCTAATTTTGGTAACAGGAGGCGATCAATCCTTTTTGTTTGGTAATAGTTGGATTTTCGGAGTCCTGATGGCCATGGTGGTTGGGATGATTATTATTGGGGGTATCAAGAGCATTGCGAAAGTCACAGATAAGGTGGTGCCTTTTATGGTGGGCGTTTACGTTCTTGGAGCATTGATTGTAATCTTTGGTAACATCGCCGAGGTACCAGCAGCATTCGCGCTAATCTTTAAAAGTGCGTTCACTTCAGACGCGGCTTATGGAGGCATGGTTGGAGTTTTGATTATCGGATTTCAACGTGCTGCGTTTTCAAATGAAGCGGGTATCGGTTCTGCTTCGATTGCACATTCTGCGGCAAAGACAAATGAGCCTGTGAGTGAGGGAATTGTTGCTCTTCTGGAGCCATTCATTGACACGGTGGTCATCTGTACCATGACAGCTTTGGTGATTGTTATTTCGGGCTACGGATCTTTGGACCAAGACCAGGTATTGGGCTTAGCGAAATCGGGTGATTTGCAAGCAATCGAACTTACATCAAGTGCGTTTGCACAAACCATGAGTTGGTTCCCCATTGTGTTGTCTGTAGCCGTTATCCTGTTTGCTTTATCCACCATGATTAGCTGGAGCTATTATGGCTTGAAGGCCTGGACGTATTTATTCGGAGAATCTCGAGTTGCAAATCTTTCTTACAAAGCAATTTTCTGCATGTTCGTTGTTGTTGGTTCCGCCATATCAGCGAAGAGTGTGTTTGATTTTGGGGATGCCATGATTTTTGCCATGTGTTTCCCGAATGTCTTGGGATTGTATTTCTTGGCGCCTGAAGTCCGAGCAGATTTGAAAGATTACCTGAAGCGAGTGAAATCTGGTGCAATCAAACGATTTGACTGAAGACGGGGGCGTTTGTAAACGAAAGAGTTAGAGGGGAGAGAATGAGTGCAGAACAGCGTGTGGTGTCTTTTGTCGTCTTGGTTTCGTGGTTGATTTGGGGTGGTGTGATGGCTTATTCTTGGAAGAATGCCACCGCTCGCGCTCACGTTTATTCCGAGCAGATGGTATCTTCCTTTCTCGCTTTCCTGTCGGAATTCCCAATCGAAACGGTTCAGGACATGCCGTTTGAATCTCTTTCAAGGAATCAACAGAAAGCCAATGGCACCAGAGATGGATCGCGTGTCGCTCAGCGTGCTACGGAACAGATCAACCGGTCGTACAACTTAAATGAAGTGGACAGTGTGTTTTTGGAGTCGCTTCCCAGGATTGGGCCGAAATTAGCAGGGAGAATTTTCCGGTTCAGGGAGTTGTTGGGAGGGTTTTATTCGGTCGAACAACTGGGTGAAGTTTGGGGGATTTATCCGGACCAACTTGAGGCTATTCTTCCCTGGTTTCATCCTGGTGACGGAGTCTATCAAAAACTATGCGCAGACTCGGCGTCGTGGGATGAATTACGCCGGCATCCGTACATTGGATTTCAGGGTGCGCGTCTCATCGAACGTTACCGTTTGCAACACCAATTGAATGCTGTTTCTGATTTACTGGACGCGGTTCCCATATCAGATAGTCTCTATCGGTGCTGGGAGCCGTACCTTCGTCTCTGCATATCTTCTCAGTAGCGCACATCAATTAAATGAGCCAATCCTTGACGACTGACATTCACAGTGTTCGATCTGAACTTGAACAAACGGTCAAGTCAATTCCGGACTTCCCAGAAAAGGGAGTGACTTTTCGAGACCTTTCTCCGGTTTGGCAAAACGCATCGCTTTGCGAAAAGTCAATTGTGGAGCTGGCTTCGATGGTTGAATTGGATTCAGGGTTTACGCCTGACGCGGTAGTTGGAGTTGAGAGCCGGGGATTCATTTTTGGAATGCCTTTGGCCCTTCATTGGAGCGTTCCTTTTGTTCCTTTTAGAAAGCCAGGAAAATTACCTGGAACGCTTTTTACCGAAAGCTATCAGTTAGAATATGGAACAGCAGAGCTTCAGTGTCAAGTAGACTGCTTGAAGCCGGGAATGAAGGTGCTGATACATGACGACGTGCTTGCAACCGGAGGCACGGCATTGGCTGCGAATAAATTGGTAGAACTTACGGGCGCGGAAACCATGGGATTTGCGTTTGTTATAGAGCTTCCTCAGCTCCGAGGAAAAGACCGATTGGACTCTTCAATTCATTCTTTATTAACGTATTAAGTCGTACATAATGGATTTTAATTTCACTGAAAATCAAAAGGCAATTCAGGCCAGTGTTCGCGATTTTGCTCAACAACACATTTTGCCAAATCGCATGGTTTGGGATGAGAGCCAGCACATGCCTAGAGAGCTTTTTCGAGAAATGGGAGCGATGGGATTGATGGGGCTTCTTGTTCCAGAGACATACGGGGGTGCCGGACTGGGCTACTTTGAATATAAGATTGTGATTGAGGAAATCGCACAAGTTTGCGGATCGATTGGTCTCTCTGTTGCTGCGCACAATAGTTTGTGCACCAATCATATTTTGATGTTTGGAAGTGAGGATCAAAAACAACGTTTCTTGCCCTCGTTGGCATCGGGTGAGCATTTGGGTGCTTGGGGATTAACAGAGGCGAATACAGGTTCGGATGCCATGAGAATGCAATGCACGGCATCTCGAGATGAATCCCGAAAGGGGTGGGTGATGAATGGTACAAAGAATTGGATTACACATGGTATCTCAGCAGAGATAGCGGTTGTTTTAGCCCGCACAGGTGACTTACTTGATAGCAGGGGGATCACTGCCTTTGTGGTGAGAAGGGAGCAGGCTGGATTTACTGGTGGTAAAAAAGAAAACAAATTGGGTATGCGTTCGTCGGAGACTGCAGAAATGGTCTTTACCGATTGTTTCATTCCGGACGATCAGGTCCTTGGAACTGTTGGCGAAGGATTTGTTCAGGCCATGAAAATTTTGGACGGCGGGCGAATCAGCATTGCGTCACTTTCATTGGGTATCGCGAAGGGTGCTTTGAAAACGGCTCGGGATTATTCGTTAGAAAGGGAACAATTTGGTCAGCCCATTGGTCGATTTCAAGCCATCGGATTCAAATTGGCAGATATGCATACAACCATTGAAGCGGCGGACTTACTCACGTTAAAAGCGTGCAGTTTAAAGGAGCAAGGTTTGCCAGTAACGAAGGTGTCTGCCATGGCAAAGTATGAAGCTTCAGAGGTGTGCGTGAAGGTGGCTACGGAAGGCGTTCAAATCTTAGGAGGCTATGGTTACACGAAAGATTTTCCGGCTGAGAAATACTACCGAGATAGCAAGCTTTGTACAATCGGGGAGGGTACAAGTGAGATCCAAAAAATTGTCATTGCGCGTGAGTTGATTCGCGAGGAATGAAAAGGGGTAAATGATTTTTGACTTTTCATGCATTTAACGTAACTTTGCGTCCCAATTTTGAACTCATGCTCTCGATTCCAGTAAAGGAAGGTGATAACATAGAACGCGCCTTAAAGCGTTTTAAAAAGAAATTTGATCGTACGAAACGTATGAGAGAATTGCGTGCTCGTCGTGAATTTGTCAAGCCGAGCGTGCAGAATCGGGTGCAAATGAAAAAGGCTGTATATAAAAATGGTCTAAATATGAAAAACGAGTGAGGAATTCCTTTGTTTTTTAGATGAAATGGGCGAAATTGTCGAGCGACATTCGCCCATTTTGTTTTGAACCAAGTTTCGCCACATATTTCAGAGTTCCTTGATTATCTCCTAAAGGAGAAGAGGGGAAGCGTGCACACATTACGATGTTATCGCTCGGATTTGAATCAATTGATTCGATTTATGAAGGAACAATATGGTTGTGAGGACTTGCGTGAGATAGAAGCGGAGTGGTTGCGGTCGTATGTCGTAGAGATGATGCGCAACGGAAAGGCTCCCCGAACCATCCATAGAAAAATCAGTGCGTATCGAACCTATGTTCGATTTTCGAAACGGCAAGGTCTCATGGACCTGGATCCTACGGATTCCGTTGCGTTACCCAAGCTTTCAAAGCGTCTTCCCAATGTGATTCCTGAGCACGCAATGAATGAATTGTTTCAGGAAGAGGTATTCCCTTCTGACTGGAAGGGAAGGAGAGATCGCAGCGTGATTGCATTGATGTATGAAACGGGAATACGGCTGTCGGAGTTGATTGCTCTGGAAACAAAAGATCTTGTACGTGATCAAAGTGAGCTGCGCGTTTTTGGTAAGGGCAATAAGGAGCGTCGGGTTCCGTTAATGAAGGAGACCATTGAAAGCGTCGAAGAGCATTTGAGAATGAGACCATTTAAATCTCGATTTCTTTTCGTTTCAGATGCGGGCAGGAGCCTGTATCCCTCGTTTGTTTATAGACGCGTTCATCATTATCTCTCTTTAGTGAGTTCTTTGCAGAAGCGCAGTCCCCACGTCTTACGGCATTCGTTCGCCACCCACTTATTGAATCGCGGAGCTGAATTAAACGCTGTCAAGGACCTACTGGGTCATGCATCTTTGAGCTCAACGGAGGTTTACACACACCAATCGCTAGCGCGATTGAAAGAATTACATCAGGACAGTCCGCTGAACGTCAGGCCAACGGAGTGACCGCAACTCTTCTGTATTCGATGCAAGTGCAAATTCATTCGGTTCATTTTGACGCAGATCAGCGTCTTCTCGATTTTATCCAAGAGAAACTAGATAAGCTCAACACGTTTCACGACCAGATTATGACATGCGAGGTTTTCCTGCGAATTGAAAAAAATGATCAACGTGAGAATAAATTGTGCGATGTCAAGCTTCACGCTCCTGGAGTAGACTTCTTTGCCAAACGACGTGCGACAAGCTTCGAGGCTTCACTTGATGAGGTTGTTGAAGCCTTGCGCCGGCAAATTCGAAAGCACAGAAAGCAACGAGATGTTGCTGTGTAATTCGTTGACAGCTAAGTCTGTATAGGGTGCTGTATTTTGGTTTCAGGAAAAGATTCCTGAAGCCATTGTATGCACAAGATTCTTTCTTACATTTGCCGTCCTGAAAACCGGGCGATTTATCGCCTTGTTCTTTGAAAATGATGCCGATGTAGCTCAGTTGGCCAGAGCAGCTGATTTGTAATCAGCGGGTCGGGGGTTCGAATCCCTCCATCGGCTCATCATCATTGTCTTCTCTAGGGAAGATAGTTGGAATTGGGGGTACGCCGGAGTTGGAGAGCCGGGACAGACTGTAACTCTGTTGTCTCTGACTGAATAGGTTCGAATCCTATTACCCCCACACCTGATTGACCGAGCGCGGTTAATCAACAAGCGGAAGTAGCTCAGTTGGTAGAGCATCAGCCTTCCAAGCTGAATGTCGCGAGTTCGAATCTCGTCTTCCGCTCCACCCGTAAGGGTTAAAGCCGATGTAGCTCAGGGGTAGAGCGCATCCTTGGTAAGGATGAGGTCACGGGTTCAATTCCCGTCATTGGCTCGAG
>CAJWIF010000118.1 GCA_913041135.1 uncultured Flavobacteriales bacterium | reverse complement strand
AATTGGGAGCCCCCCGATAAGACCACTCACCACATTGCCCACCCCTTGAGCCACCAATTCTCGATTGGTTGGAGTCATGTGCTTGTGAGGGTCCAGCTTGTCGGTTGCCTCCACACAAAGCAACGTCTCAAGACTCGCTACAATGGCGATGGTGACACCCAGAATCCAAACTGACTTGTTGCCAATCGCACTGAAATCTGGCACGGTGAGGAGGTCGCCTAATTCATTAAAACTTAGAATAGGCAATTGCACCAAGTGGTCGCTGCTCAGCCCATTTTCTCCCCGTGTCAACACATGAATCGCCACCCCCAAAAGCACAGCAACGAGCGATCCTGGCAAAAACTTAATCAGTGCAAGACGCTTCATAAAGGGCCGTTCCCAAAGAATCAAAACGACCAAGCCCAAAGACGAAATCAATACCGCAATTGGCTGGATATCAAAGAGCATCGCAATGAGTTCGCTGAACGTGTTCATTCCATCAGACTGAACAAATTCAAGATCGCCCTCCGGGTCCGAATCATAGCCTAAGGCGTGGGGGATTTGTTTGAGGAAAATGATGATCCCGATGGCAGAAAGCATTCCCTGGATCACGCTAGACGGAAAGTAAAGTCCAATAATTCCTGCACGCAGAACTCCCAACAGAATCTGAACGAAACCGCCGATCACAACAGCAAGTAAAAACGTTTCGTAACTGGGAAGAGATTGAATGCCGTTGAATACAATGACAGCCAAGCCTGCCGCAGGCCCAGAAACGCCTACATAACTTCCGGAAATGGGACCAACAAGGATCCCTCCTAAAATTCCGGCGATAAGTCCGGCAAGTGGGGGCGCTCCAGAAGCCATGGCAATGCCAAGACAAAGGGGGAGTGCAACAAGAAATACAACAATAGAAGCAGGCAAGTCCTGCTGGAAGTGCTTAAACATGATGGAAATAAAACAGAGAGATAACACCAATAGCGTCAAGACTTTCCTAACGTTTTTTGTCTTGGGCTGTAGCCCGTGTTATCCCATTTCTGGAGGTTCCCAGATCCGAGCAGCGGCCAAAGCCAAGCTGCTCGAAGAATTTCCGAGGCGATGCCCGGACTTTAACTGCACATTCCGTGCATTTTCCAATCCAAAAGCATCACAATCATCGACTTCCAACGCCTTCTTCTTCTTCGACTCCTTCGACTCGTTCTCCTCTCCTGATTTGGATTCCTTTTCAGATTCACCTTCCTCTTGGTGAGGCTTGCACGGGAAGTCCGCTATCAATTCCATCTGACGAAAATCGCGTCCGATGACCACCTCCAAAGAACGTACCATATCCATCACACCAAAAAAGGCGATTAGGGTACTGAAAGTGCAAATAGCAGGGAAGCGAACTTGACGCATAGCGAATTTGAAGGTGCAAAATAGAATGTATTGCGTAAATCGCGATACAATCTCCCCCGATTTCATTGATATATCGTATTTCTTAACATGCATTAATAAATTTCAAATTCTTAGCAACGGATTTCATAATGAATTGAAAACATCTCTGCTCGCTATTGGTTAAACTTTTGTGCAACGCAAAAAATTTCCTCCAGATCGCACGTGTACAACGTGCCTCAGGCCATTTTCTTGGCGGAAAAAGTGGGAGGATTGCTGGAACGAAGTGAGGTATTGCTCGGAGCGATGCCGCAAAGCAAAAACAAACGCAACATGAAGGAATTGGACATTCCAGCAATGGAAGAACTGCAAACGCTCGCAAAGGCTCGAGACGTTCGCTTGATTCTCGGAGACCAGTTGAATTTTGGACATGATTGGTTTACATCCAATCCAGACCCTGAGATCACCTTTGTTCTGATGGAAGTGCGCTCCGAAACCGATTATGCACGCCACCACATCCAAAAGGTCGTATCCTTTTTTGCCGCTATGCGCCTGTTTGCAATGGAATTGCATCAAAAAGGACATCGCGTTCTTTATCTGACACTTGACGACCCAAGGAACCTTCATTCCATTCCAGAAAACTTGGAATGGATCTGTTCAGAAGCAGCAGCCACTCAATCGGCTTGGCAACAGCCCGATGAATACCGCATGGATGAAATACTCGCGAAATGGAGCGCCATTTGCGACCGTCGGGACTGGGATTGGAGCATTTCAGATTCGCAGCATTTCTTCACCCAGCGCGAAGATTTGGCCACCTTTTTCAAAGGTAAAAAGACGTATCGCCTCGAGACGTTTTATCGGTCCATGCGAAAAAAGCACAACATCCTCATGACTTCGGCGATGGAGCCCGAGGGTGGGGAATGGAATTTTGATGCATCCAACCGTCAAAAACTCCCCAAAAACCACACCCTACCTCCTCCCAAACTGTTCCAAAGAAATGTCAGTACACTGGTGGCGCTTTTGGAATCCAGCGGGGTAGAAACGATTGGACGGATTCGAGCAGATGCCTTTCCATGGCCATTGACTCGAGTGGAAGGGCTTGAGATGTTGCAGCATTTTGCCCAAGAATTACTCCCGTTTTTTGGCGACTTCCAAGATGCCATGACCACCGAATGCTGGACCGTCTATCATTCGCGATTGAGTTTCTTGATGAATGTCAAACTGATCTCGCCTTATGAAGTCGTTCAAACGGTTGAGCAAGCCTGGCGGGATGATCCTGAGCGGGTGCACATCTCTCAAGCCGAAGGATTCATTCGTCAAATCTTAGGTTGGAGAGAGTACATGCGAGGTGTGTATTGGGCGGAGATGCCGACATACGAAACCTTGAATTTCTTCGACCACCAACAGCCGCTACCCTCGTGGTTTTGGACAGGGAAAACCAAGATGAAATGCCTCTCGCATTCGATTGACCAATCGCTCGAACACGCATACGCACATCACATCCAACGTCTTATGGTCACAGGCAATTTCGCCTTGCTGGCAGGCGTTCATCCCGATGCGGTTGACGCGTGGTATTTGGGCGTTTACATCGACGCCTTGCAATGGGTAGAAATCACGAATACACGTGGAATGAGCCAATTTGCAGATGGAGGCATTGTAGGCTCAAAGCCATACGTGAGTAGCGCTCAGTACATTAAAAAAATGGGCCCTTATTGCGGCAGCTGTCACTACCGCGCTCAAGACAAAACCGGGGCCTCCTCCTGTCCGTTCAACAGTTTGTACTGGGACTTCCATGTGCGCCATCGCAGCAAGTTGGAACGCAATCCCCGCATCGGCATGGCCTACCGCACGTGGGATAAGATGGACCCTGCGAAACAGCAGGCGCTCCTGGAAACCGCAGCACACCATCTGGAAAACATCGAATCCCTGTGAACTCAAAGATCCAACGCGGACTGTACTGGTTCCGAAACGACCTAAGACTGGATGACAACCCCGCCTTGCACGCCATGGCCCAGAATGTCGAATCCGTTGCGTTTGTTTTTATCATCGATGAGCGCTGGTTTGCCCCGTCAGTCCATGGCTTTGACCGGATGGGACCACATCGCATGCGGTTCATGGTACAATCGGTTCTCGCCTTGGAACAGGCCTTGCTTGAGCAGGGTCATGAACTTGTCGTTTTAACCGGCGACCCCGCGACCTGCATTGTCGATGCTGCAAACTTGCTTGACTGCGCTCAAGTCTTTGGTCAAAAAGAGCATACGCAGGAAGAAACAGACGCTGAGAATCAAATTGAATCCGTGATTTCGGCGCATTGGATTGAAGGCCAGACGCTCCTCCATCCGGAAGACTTGCCCATGTCTTTGAACGATTTACCCGAGGTGTTTAGCCGATTTCGAAATAAAGTTGAAAAGGGAGGTCTGAAGATTCGTCCTCTCGTCCACGTGGAGCAATGGCCCACCCCCATTAAAGTGAACGCACTCCTTGTTACCAATTGGTTGCAGCGTTGTGAATCTGTCCTTTGCCCATCCTTTATGCCTGGCGCCATGGTGTTTGAAGGAGGAGTCCTGGCAGGCAGGAAACGACTCGATGCATATCTATGGGACACCCGATTATTGAGTCGCTACAAAGAGACGCGCAACGGTCTGTTGGGATACGACTATTCGAGCAAATTCAGTCCGTGGCTCGCCTGGGGATGCCTCAGCGCTCGGCAGATTCACGCTGACGTTTTGCGCTATGAACATGAGATCGAAGCGAATGAAAGCACCTACTGGCTGATTTTTGAGCTGCTTTGGAGGGACTACTTTCGATTCATAGCGATGCAGCATGGAAATCGAATTTGGAGCATGTTTGGAATCAAAGGGGAAGCGGTTCATTCCCACGTGAAACCCCATGAATCCAGTTGGCAAAATTGGATCAATGGCACCACCGATGATGATTTTGTCAACGCGAACATGCGCGAATTGCGCGCCACCGGTTTTATGTCCAACCGCGGCCGTCAAAATGTCGCGTCGTATGCCATCCATGACCTCGGTTTGGATTGGCGTCCTTGTGCCGCTTGGTTTGAACGCGAACTCATCGACTACGACCCGTGCAGCAATACTGGAAACTGGCTTTACGTTGCGGGATTGGGCAACGACCCACGACCCAATCGCAAATTTGATCTACCATGGCAAACGGAACGGTATGACCCCGACGGACTTTATCGCGCATTTTGGAATTCCCCTTCGAGACCATGACACGCCATCACACCCCCATTCCGTTTTGGAATTTGACCTATAACGACCCCAACCGATGGAATGAGGTCGAAGCCATTTGCGGAAGGCGCATGACCGCTTGGCAAGGCATTCGAGAGTCTATCAAAGGTCGCCCGATAGGGAGTCCTCGTGCAACGCTGATCGCTTGTTCAGGCAATGAAGCATTGGAGGACATCCTAACATCACAATCTGAACGGCGCATCATCAACTTTGAACAAACTGCCGGGGGGGTCATTGCCTATTTTAAAGTCAGATTGGAACTTTACGGGATTCCATTTCGACGAGGAGAATGGATTGGGGGCCAACAAGTCAATCGTGACGGAAGTCTTTCCACATATGACCTCACATTTCAACGGGAAGGCGTCTCGTTCGTCTTTCAAACCGACGCTCCTGAGTCCACCATGACCCAATTGCAAGGGTGGCTGGATCAGTGCTTGAATCAGCCCGCGTCTCGATCCTAGCGTCCCAACTCCACTTCACGTGCCAACTCATTGTAGCGAAACTCCATGATGCTACCCACCAACGTGGAGGTATCCGCTAAAAAGTAATGCACTTCTCCTGTCGAAATTTCGGTCATCTCCAAGTCAATTTGATGGTGGTCGTCATCGGCAGACCAATCGTCCTTGAATTGCAAATGATATTCGGCATTCTGGTAGTGGAGCGAGTTCAAATCCAGGCCCGCATTGGAAGTCCCCCCTCCGCGTAAGTAGTAACCATAGCTCAAGAGGGTGTCCGTGTCCTGCAGCAAGTCAACCAGCTCAAGGACCAATGAATCTCGCTTGGCCCAACGGATTGCGATGGACTCACGCCCCCCCTCAGCAATAATTTGCCACGCATCACCTTCTTCGGATTCAAAGCCGAACAACAGGCGATCATGCTCCTGTGCTGGAAGCGACAGCGGTGTCAAGAGCAGCATGAAAAATGGTGTCCACAGCGACATTTGCGCGGCGTAAGTTCCAATGGATTTTAAGGAAATAAAATTCATGATTGAATGCGATATCCATGACTTCTCGCCCTTCAAAAAACAGGAAACCAGTTATGCGAAGAAAGGCAATCTTCCTGAAAAATGAGCTGCAAGACGAAGCGTTTCCAAATCGGATCCTGTTTCTAGACTGGAAAACCACCAAACACTCCCCTCCAAAAGCAAGCCCAATGCAAGCAAGCCTAAGATGTGACCACCTCGTATCATGGTTCATGATTACAACTCCACAAGGAACCGGCCCTATTCGAGCACTACCTGCGATGGCAAACAAGTAGAGCCTTACCAAAAAAACAGCTTCAGCGCTTGAGAAATCAACACCATCGTGCTCGTTTTCAACAAAACACACACCTCGAAACACTGTGTAACAAAAGCTACCATGCGCGTTAAAGACATGCCGTTTCTTTCTTAGAAATTCACTGTTCTATTCTATAACCCTTCTGCGCATGAAGTATCTCATTCTCCCGCTCACATTTCTTTTTTCTTG
>CAJWIF010000117.1 GCA_913041135.1 uncultured Flavobacteriales bacterium | reverse complement strand
CCCCTCTCAACTTTCTGGATGCAATCCCCACCCCGATCAAGGTCAGTACATAAATGGAGAATGGGCTTGACGTTCTCGCGTGCTTTTCCAACTTCAACAAATTGACAGGCGCACCCCGTTGTGCTTCGCGTTCAATGTGCCCGCTCAATTCTGGTGTGGACATCGTCGAAACCAAGGCGGAACGCTGTCCAAAGTCACTAATGCGCATGCTCAGTGCCGTATCCAACCGTGTCAAATAATTCAATCGCTCCTTGCCATCCGGTTCAATATCCCGGATACGCGCATTGATGAGACGCCATGTGCTGTCTTCTGTATTCCACGTAGCCTTGGCCGCAAGAATCCGTTGTTCCAGACGACCGCTCTCCGACCAACGCTCCAATTGAAAGCGGTAACCGGTATTGCGATCGACGGTAATGCTGCGGAAGTAAACCACCGTACCAGGGGAAATTTCCCGGTACATGTGCTGATCAGAAATATGAAAATTGACGTGCACATACTGCACTTCAAAATCCACTTTCCGTTCATTGGCTTTTGGAAGAATGATGTGAGAAATCACCAATGACATCACAACCAAGACAGTTGCCGCTATAAAGTACGGGCGCATCAGCCTTCCAAAACTCATTCCTGAACTCAGCATGGCGACAATCTCTGTCTGCTGCGCCAACCGACTCGTAAACCAAATAATAGTCAGGAACACGATGAATCCACTGAGCAAATTGCCAAAATGAAAGCAAAAACTTAAGTAATACATGATGGTTCCTCCCAACGGCGCATCGTTGGCCAACAACCGACCCACATTTTCCATCAAATCGAATACCACCGCTATCACACAAAAAACACCCACCATGAAAAAAAACGTGGTCAGGAACTTTTGGATGATGTAGCGATCCAATCGTGGCAAACGGAATGGTTTCATGCAACGGGTTTCAAAGCCTCTGATTCAATTTCGGAATAACCTCATCCTTCCACGTGGAAAAATCTCCCGCAACAATGTGCTGTCTCGCCTGGCGGGCAAGCTCCAAATAAAAGGCCAAATTGTGAATACTGCAGATGGTCAGCCCCAAATACTCACTTGACTTGAGCAAATGCCTCACATAGGCTTTTGAGTAATACGTGTCCACATCAGCGGTTCCATTGGCATCCAGAACACTGTGGTCATTGGACCATTTCTCGTTCTTCATGTTCATGGTTCCTTCCCACGTGAACAACAACCCATGACGGGCATTCCGCGTTGGCATGACACAGTCAAACATATCCACTCCCAAGGCCATGTTTTCTAGCAAATTGGCAGGTGTCCCCACTCCCATCAAGTATCGGGGCTTATCCTTTGGAAGGATATCGCAGACCAACTCGGTCATAGCGTACATGTCTTCATGAGGCTCTCCAACGCTCAAACCTCCGATGGCATTCCCTTCAGCTCCACGATTGGCCACCTCATGGGCCGCTTGTGATCGCAAATCTTTGAACGTCGATCCCTGTACAATTGGAAAGAGGGCCTGGTGGTGACCGTACATCGGTTCAGTGGCCTGCAGTTGATTGATGCAACGGTCCAACCAACGATGGGTCAGCTCCATGGATTCACGGGCATACTTGTATTCACTCGGATAAGGTGGACATTCATCAAAGGCCATGATGATATCAGCCCCAATGCTTCGTTGAATGTCCATTGAGTTCTCTGGACTAAACAAATGCTTACTGCCATCAATGTGGCTTCGAAATGTGGCCCCCTCCTCCGTGATCTTTCGACGGTCAGCCAAACTGAACACCTGGTAGCCTCCACTGTCTGTTAAGATGGGACCGTCCCAATGCATAAACCGGTGTAAACCACCGGCAGCCTCAAGAACAGACGTGCCTGGCCGGAGATACAGGTGGTAGGTATTGCCCAATATAATTTGGGCTTTGATCTGTTCTTTCAGGTCACGCTGCGGAACCGCCTTTACACTTCCGACCGTGCCTACAGGCATGAAAATCGGCGTTTCTATTTCGCCGTGGTCGGTGGTTACGCGGCCTGCTCGTGCACTTGAGCCCGGGTCTTGGGCTTCGATATCAAACGTAAGCGGTGGCATGGGAATCAAGAATGGGTTTGCAAATGTAACTTCGGAGCATGGTAGGAACCTTCTACAATGCGGTAGCAGTTGGTCTGGGAGCAACATTGGGGTGTGCTTTGGGCTCAAAAATCCCCGTTGGGCTCAAAAACTCAGCTTTTACGACGCTGGGTTTATTCACTTTGGGAATTGGCATCATCATGTGTGGGGACATGAACGAACCCTTTGGCGTTTTTCTTGCGCTGATTGGAGGTGGACTTTTAGGGCATGCTATGGACTGGGACCAATGGGTGCAAAAACGAACTCAACGACTCGGCGCTGGAACAGGGAGTGCGCTGAGCCAATCCGTGTTGCTCTTTTGTGCCGGGGCCATGACACTCATCGGATGCATGAACGATGGCCTCCATGGAGACCCAACCATTCTTCTGATCAAGGGGACTATGGACTTTGTGAGCGCTGCATTTCTTGCCGCTGCATTGGGCCGGGGAGTGTTGCTCGCTGCTCCAGTCGTATTCATCATTCAAGGAGGACTGACGTGGATGTTCGAAGGCATAGGCTCTAGCTGGTCTGACGAACTTATCCAGGATTACACGGGCTTGGGGGGAATCTTACTTTTAGCCCTTGGATTGGACTTGTTGGGCATGCGGTCCTTTAAATTATTGAATCTCATTCCTGCATTTTTGCTCTTGCCATTCACCAAAGCTGCAGCGGTGTGGCTCCAGGCCTTTTGGCCTCAACTTCTAGCCTGATCAATGATACGGTTCAATTCATTGACGTCTCAGGAATCCGGAACATCACGAAGCGTGCGCGCCTTGGCGGCCATTTTCATCTTGGGCCTTCTGGGCTGGGGAGGTTGGGAAGTCCAGCGTCGGGTTGATGGCCAATGGACAGGCCCCGGCGACTGGTGGGGAGTTCGTGCAACAAAGAGTCACTACAGCGACGATGTTGCACAATATGCCGAAGAGTTTGACTTGCCTTACGCCTACCTCATGGCACTCATCCAGTTGGAGTCAGGTGGCAGAAAGCCCGCAGGAAAACGATTCGAACCTCATGTATTCGAGCAATTAAAAGCCGTTCGAGATGGCTTACGACCGGCCTATGAAAATGTCACCGTAGTGCATTTAGCCGACGCGAATGATGATGCTTTGAAGAACTTAGCGACCTCTTGGGGACCCTTTCAGCTAATGGGATACAAATGCATCTTGCTCGAAGTGCAAATTCGAGACATTCGAGGAAATGAGGCCATCCAATTTGGTGTTGACTGGATCAACCAGACCTATGGCGTTCAACTGAGAAGACAGGCTTATCAAGATGCCTTTCACCTCCATAACACAGGAAAACCCTTTCCTAAATCCGGAAAACCAAAGACATACCATCCCGATTATGTTCCGCGCGGAATTCGCCTCATGGATCATTACTCCAAGGAGGAATCAACCGAGCCATTGGAATTGACGATTCCTTCGTAAACTTGATTGCATTGTCACGCCATGCCAGCCAATAAATACGCCCTCATTCGATACCGGACCATCGATCGATGCCTCACCAATCGATCCAACGTTTATCCGAGTAAAGAAGACCTGCGCTTGGCCTGTGAAGAGGCCCTCTATGGCAGCGCGGGAGATCGCATCAGCGTATCAACCCTTGAAAAAGACCTCAACGCCATGCGCAATGATGGCGCACTCGGATATTACGCACCGATCGTTTACCACCGTGATCAACGCGGCTATTATTATGAGGAGGAGGGGTATTCGATTGAAAACCTGCAGCTCAACGATGAAGAGCTCGATGCCATTCGGTTTGCCGCCAAGACGCTCGTGCAGTTTCGAAATGTCCCCATCTTTTCCCAGTTCGATCAAGCGATCAGTAAAATTGACGATCGTCTGAGGCTTGCACCCGATTTGGACACGCACACTTTGGATGCTGTCGTTCAATTTGAATCAGCCCCCTCAACGCGCGGTTCTGAGCACCTCATCCCCATTTTGCAAAGCATTCGCAAGCTTAAGCGCGTGATCATTTCCCATCGGAAGTTCATCTCTACCGATGCAACCGCATACTGTATTGACCCTTATCTCTTGCGGGAGTACCGCAACCGTTGGTACGTCATTGCCTGGAATGAAGACAAAGGCCAATTCAGAACATATGGTTTGGATCGCATTGAAACGATTGAACTCTCCGACGAGAGTTTTGACCAGCAATCCAATTTCAATGCCGACGAATTTTTCGTTCACAGTTTCGGCATTTCTAAAATTAGCGAGCACCCGCGTCACATTCGAGTCCGGTGCGGCCGATTGCAATACGAGTATCTCGCCAGTCAACCGGTGCATAGCAGTCAGGAGCTCATTCAAATTGATGAGGACCTGTTCGAATTAAAACTGCATGTGTTTCTCACTTTTGAATTGGTGCAGTTTCTAATGGGGCTGGGACCTGCCGTCGAGGTAATCGAACCCGCAGAGCTAAAAGGTTTAATCACAACTCAGCTTGAAAAAACGCTGAAACAGTATCAATAGACCTCCTTTTTTCGCACCGTAAATTCATTACGGTGTGCCTTCATTGATTTGTCATGTCAACAAATTCAAAAGAAGGAACAACATGTCTATCCCACTGAACCCCGCAGCTTTTCAAGAACATTCTAGCATCACTACAATGGCAGAAGCTCAACGTTGGATTGATGGCTTCCCACGACCGGAGTGCTTCAACGCACATGCTTGGTCTACGACGAAAAGATTGGCTCTTTTGGTTTGGAGATGTCACCTGGAAAATAGGCACTTCAACCGTACTTTGAATTTCCTTCATCCGACATTTTACGATATGATCCAGACTCCAGAGGGGATTAATATTCTAAATGAGAGACGATTGAGACGCTTCGTTTCTTCTTCTTCCAGAGCTTCGATTTAACATAATAAAGCTGAACTGACTGATTATCAATCCCTCACAGTACAATAAGTTGGTGAAATTGGTTGAAAACATACGACGTTATCAGGCATCAAAACCATGCCATTCGTCATAAATTGCACTCGGCAGGAATTTTTAGTCTGATTAATTTGCTATTTAGTCGATTAAATGACTAATTTCGACTACCAAATTGCATTATGAGTTCAATCAAACAACCCCAACTCCTTCGTGAGCTGCAACATGCATTTAAACAGCAAGTTGGATTAGATCAGGAAGGAAATATCCTTTTAGGGTATTCGGGTGAATTGAATAGCTCCGTGACAGACTCATTGCTTCTCTTGACGGAAAATGCCGTAATCGGTGCAGGAGCAACCCGAAAACAAATGCGCCGGATCGGAAGCGTTCTCATTGAATGTCTGCAAAATGTTTCCCGGCATGGCTGGATCAATGACGAAGGAAAGTTAGATCTATATCTCACTGTGGAGCTAACACCGCTCGGATATCAAATCCAATGCGGCAACTTGGTTGATATTGAAATGGCCGCTGATCTGCGAAGCCGCTTGTCGGAGGTCAATGGCCTCACGCACGAAGAGCTAAGAGTGCGTTATGTTGACGTCATGTGTCAAAATGAATTGAGCACAAAAGGGGGTGCAGGCTTGGGACTATTGAGTATGGCCAAGAGAACAAATGGGCCACTCGACTATCACTTCAACGAAATACAGCAGGAGATGTACCTGTTCACGTTGGCGGTAATGGTCAAAAACTAAAGTCAGGTCTTCCGCTCTTTTTTCCTGGCTGCAGGAAAAAGGATGTTGTTTAATATCAACCGGTATCCGGCTGAATTCGGGTGCAAGTTTAAATCAGTCGGAGGGTCATTGACGAGATGGCGGTAATCTTCTGGATCATGGCCTCCGTAATACGTCCATTGCCCCTGCCCCAATGTTCCATGAATGTATTTTGCGGATCGTGTACTCTTGGTCTCACCGAGTATAGTGACATCAGGACGTACAAATCGCTTCCTAAAAGCCGTGGTCTGCCCCATAAAGCCCGGAATCACACGTTCATGGCTTTGGGTTAACATCGTCGGGACAATGTCCCATTTGGCACTAAAATCAAAAAGGGTGAAAAAGTCGTTGAGCTGCTTCACCTTGCCATGCTCTTCAGTCGCGTCAATGTCAGAAAACTCATACACCATGGGATCCGTGATGATCTGATATTCATGAAACGCTAAACCGCGTTCAAAATCCAATTTATTTTGTGCTCCAGGACTGATCGCGTCTCCATCGAAGACAGGGGCGCAAATGTCAGTTTCTTCAGCAGCCAATGCAATGTCAAAGGAATCCGTTCCTGAACACATGGTAAACAGAAAAC
>CAJWIF010000116.1 GCA_913041135.1 uncultured Flavobacteriales bacterium | reverse complement strand
GAATTGGAACGGGAATTGGAGTGGGTGCGTCAATCGCCAAAAGGCCGACGTGTCAAGAACAAGGCCCGTGTCAACAACTACGAGGAAATGCTTGCTGATGGGACGAATGAGAAGGACGCGCGTCTATCTCTTCCGATCCCCAACGGTCCGCGATTGGGCAACTTGGTGATTGAAGCCAACAAACTTCAAAAGGGCTTTGGCGATCGCTTGCTCATCGACAACTTGAGCTTTTCACTCCCTCCAGCAGGGATTGTGGGTGTGATTGGGCCAAATGGAGCGGGTAAAACAACGTTGTTCCGCATGATCATGGGTGAAGAAGAGCCGGATTCTGGTTCATTTAAAATCGGTGACAGCGTAGTGACCGGTTATGTCGATCAGCGGCACGCGGCAATCGATGAGAATAAAACGGTGTGGCAAGTGATCAGCGGAGGCCATGACCAGCTTGAAATTGGCGGTAAGCTGTTCAATAGCCGGGCGTATGTTTCCAAGTTCAACTTCAACGGTACGGACCAACAGAAAAAATGTGGAGTGCTGTCTGGTGGTGAACGCAACCGAATGCATTTGGCCATGACGCTGAAAACGGAAGCCAACGTATTGCTATTGGACGAGCCGACCAACGACATTGATGTCGACACCTTGAGAGCGCTTGAGGAAGGCATTGAGTCATTCGCAGGCTGTGCGGTGGTGATTTCACACGATCGATATTTCTTGGATCGTATTTGTACGCATATTTTGGCTTTTGAAGGTGATTCTCAGCTTTACTGGTTCGAGGGGACTTACGAGGAGTACGAAGAAAATCGCAAAAAGCGATTGGGTAATTCAGGCCCGCAGCGTTTGAAATACCGCAAGCTTGTCCGCGGATAAAGGCATCGGACGTTTTGCGCCCACTCCCTCGGGAAGGCTGCATTTTGGCTCCATGGTCGCGGCGATTGGGTCATGGCTTGATGCACGGAGTCGGCAAAGTCAATGGATGGTGCGCATCGACGACTTGGACCCACCGCGGGTGGTGTCTGGAGCAGTGGATGACATCTTGCGGACGTTGGAGGGATTTGGGTTGACGTGGGACGGACCGGTTATTTACCAAAGTCAACGAAATCATCGTTACCAAGAGGCGTTAGAGACCTTGATCGAAAATGACGATGTGTTCCCTTGTTTTTGCAGCCGCAAGAACCTCGAAGGAGCGCGTGTATATCCTGGTACATGCCGCAATCGTAAGGACCAAAATGGAAGAACCTGGCGCTTCAGGGTAGGAGAGGGATCTGTAGAGTGGTCGGATCAATATGCGGGCCAGCAACAAGTACATCATGCAACGGAATTGGGTGATTTTCTGGTTCGAGGGGTAGAAGACGTCTTTAGTTACCACCTGGCGAACGTTGTGGATGACGCCGATTTTGGCATTACCCATGTCATCCGAGGCGCTGATTTGATTGAATCAACGGGCTGTCATATCCTGTTACAGCGCGCTTTGAAATTCAGGCCCATCCAATACGGTCATCTGCCTTTAGCGCGGTCACAAGACGGGGTCAAATTGTCGAAGCAAACCCATGCTTTGCCCATAGAAGTGGCGGAAGCATCTGATTGCATTCAACGCGTGCTAGAGCATTTGGACATTGCAGCAGTAGAATTGGATGATCCAGCGGTCATGTTGGCCGCTGCGGTGAGTCGGTGGCGCTAATCAAGGATATTCAGTCTAGGAGCGCTTCGATGACGTCGACCATGGCTTCAAACTCCTCCGTTTCAAACAGGCGTGTCAAGAAAGCAATCTGGCCTTCCTGATTGACAACGACATTGCGCGTTACGCCCGATTTTGGCGCGGCAATGGAATAAAACACCTGTCCATCAGGGTCCGGAGCTATCGGATAGGTGATCTCCATCAATTGAGCGAAATCCGCTACCTTCTCTCTTGGTTCATCCAGGTCAATGCCCAACAGAACAAAGTTATCGTCCTTAAAACGTTGCCAAACAGCCTTTTCCAAATGGGGCATTTCCTTGCGGCATACGCCACACCATGAGGCCGTGAACTGTAGGACATAGGTGGTGCCCAATAACGTCACGTCGGTATGTTCTGTGCCATTCAAATCCGTCAGGCTGAACGCGGGTACGGGGTCTCCGACTTGGACAATGTAACCGCGGTCATCGAGCGCACTCGGCAGCTCCTCCTGAGCCGTACCGAAAGCGAAAACAAAAGAGCAACACAGCAAGAGACAAAGTGATTTTATTGACATGGTCCTAGATTTCGAGGCGTTGGACAGGGGGAATCCGATTCAGAACTGACGCGCGTGCGCCGAGCAATGGGGGAGTCGGAGCGAATATCGGCAATGAACACGTCGATCGCGTTGAGAACTCCGGCGTCTGAGAGCAATTCCGCAGAGAGTTCGTGTCCCTTGTTTTCATAGCTCACCAATCGCGTTTGCGAAGAGCAATGCGCCAATGCGCCACCTCCCTGCAAGAGCAGCGCTCCCGGGCTTTCTTCGGGACAGAAATGATGAATCGCCTCTCCGTAAGGCACCAATTGATCGCATTCGCCATGGAACGCCAAAAGTGGAATGTTCGCTGCATTCGATGGTGCTGGTTCCATCGCACCCGCAATGCTGATGACCCCTTCAACGCCTTCCGATCCGATGTGATAAGCCGCGTACAAGGCCGCTTCTGCTCCCGCAGATGAGCCGGCTAGAATGACATTTTGATATCCCGATGTTTGCAAATGGACCCATGCCGCAAGGAGGTCTTTAGCCGCCCAAGCAATGGCTTCTCGTTTTTCTTCAATCGGAACATTGCAATGAAATCCCTGCTGTTTTTGTCGAAGTCGGTAATCGATGGAGGCGACGTCGATTCCTTTTTGACTCAAAGCATTACAAAACGCAACGTTTTTAATCTGCAAGCGAGACCCCCCACTAAATCCCCCACCGTGTGCAAACAGGATCAAAGTCTCTGACGGCCATGAATCTGATCGAAACAAGCTCAATTCAAGCAAGGAGTCACCACGTACTTTGTAGCCTTGGTTTTCTTGGGCTTGTGAGTAAAAGACGCTTGATAATGAGAGCATCAACAGGCCTAATAGTCCCATTTGATAAATTATTGTCGATGTTTGTTTATTTCGAGATAACATAGCCCGTGAAGTAACATACCAAATCTAGTTCCTATGAAGCGATTTACATATTTGATTTTAACAGTGTTTGTTCTGGCATCGTTTCAGCCTTTATTAGCTCAGACTTCGACCATTAGCGGTACAGTGATTGATGCTGAAGCACGCTATCCGCTCATCAATGCCACCGTGCAGCTTAAGACTTTGGAGGGGGCTGTTGTCGCAACAGACCTAGATGGACGTTTTGAGTTTCAGGATGTTCCTGTAGGTCGGCATTTGGTGGTGGCGTCATTCATGGGGTACGAGTCGCGTGTATTGGATGGGATAGTCGTGAACAGCGGACGCCCGGTCATTTTGGAGGTGAAGATGCAGGAATCCGTAATTGCCATTGAAGCGGCCGAGGTGACGGCTACGCAGCAAGGAGAGGTCATGAATGAAATGGCTACGGTCAGTGCACGAGCCTTTACCGTAGAGGAAACAGATCGGTATGCCGGGTCTCGAGGGGATCCCGCTCGTATGGCGAGCAATTTTGCTGGGGTACAGGGGGCTGATGACAGTCGGAATGACATCGTTGTCCGTGGAAATAGCCCAAGTGGTGTGCTTTGGCGATTGGAAGGGGTGGATATCCCAAACCCCAATCACTTCAGCATACCAGGGTCTGGTGGTGGTCCAGTTGCCATCCTGAACAACAAGGTTTTGGCCAACTCTGATTTTTTCACGGCTGCGTTTCCTGCTGAGTTTGGTAACAGTACTTCAGCCGTGTTTGATTTGCGCATGAGAAATGGTTCACAAGACCGACCTGTTCGGAGTGTTCAATTTGGTTTCTTAGGAGCTGAACTGATGTTTGAGGGAGCGCTCAATCGCGAAAAGCGATCTAGCTACTTGGTGAATTATCGCTATAGCAGTGCCGCCATATTTTCGAAATTGGGCATTGACATTGGAACCAGTGCCGTTCCAAAATACCAGGATGGCAGCTTTCGTCTGTTTTTCCCGCAATCCAATGGGGGAGCCTTAGCGCTCTGGGGAATCGGCGGAGTGAGTGATGTTGATATTCTGATTTCAGAGCAAGAGGAACCTGAACGAAACCTCTATGGTGACAACGATCGCGATCAATACTTTGGATCGGGAATGGGGATTCTTGGAGCGACGTATACCCGTCCGATTAATGAACAGACCTACATGAAGGCGACGATTGCGGCCAGCCGCTCCTATCAGGATAGCGAGCACGATTTGGTTTACCGCCAACTGACGGCGGACAGCTTGTATCAGTTAGACAGCATCGTGGATTACATGGGCTACCGGTTTGTAAATGACCGTTTAAGTGCTGCTGTGCATGTCAATCGAAAATTGAGTCGCAAAGCGAGCCTTCGGTTTGGTTTGAACATTGACGGGATGTTTTGGAATTTCCAAGACAGTGTTCGAGTGGATGTTGATTCATCGGCAGCTTTGGGAAATTGGACCCAGCGTTGGGATGCTGAATTGCAGACAGCGTTGGTTCAACCGTTTGTTCAGTGGAAGTACCGGCCCAATGAGAAAGTAACGGTAACGGCCGGTTGGCACGCTGCGTACCATTCGCTTTCTGGCGATGTATCGATGTTCGAACCGCGTTTAGGTGCGCAATACAAGGCCAATGACCGCACTGTTTTCAGCGCTGGAGCAGGACTTCATAGCCAAACCCAAGCGTCCTATTTGTATGCCAGTACAACAGGACAGGACGCCGCAGGAAATTTGATTATGCCGAACCAAAAGATGGAGATGACACGAAGTCTGCACACCGTGTTGGGCATGTCACGGCAGTTGAGTCAGAATTGGTCACTCAAAATGGAGGCCTACTATCAAGAACTGAGTAATATCCCCGTTGAGATGCAAGCAAGTAGCTTCTCTTTGATCAATACAGGAGCAGGGTTTAGTCGCTTCTTTCCTGACTCCCTAAAGAATGATGGCACAGGCCGGAACTATGGCCTCGAGGCAACCGTGTCTCGCGCTTTCAGAGACGGCTGGTTCATGATGCTTACCGGCTCTCTTTTTGATTCGAAGTACACAGGCAGTGACGGAATTGAACGCAATACAGACTTCAATGGCCAGTATGCCTGGAACGCTTTGGCAAGCCGAGACTGGAAGTTCAATGAGCAATGGAGTCTTGTGACTGGAATTAAATACACCATGGCCGGAGGAAGGAGGTACGGTAACGTCGATCCTGAAGCCAGCGCAGAGGCGCGTGAAGTGGTGTTTTATGACGACAACTTCAATTCGTTGCAGTTCGATCCTTACATGCGTTTGGATATAAAGGCCAATGTCACGTGGAACCGCCCTGAAAGCACGCATGAATTGGGCATTGACTTTGTCAATGTAACGGGCCGCGAGAATGTTTTGAAATTGACGTATGCACCGGATGAATCAAACAATCCAGATGAGAGCGTTCGCGAAGAATATCAGCTAGGATTCCTTCCAATCTTTTTCTACCGTGTGGACTTCTAAGCCTCTCGTGTGGAGGTAGTAGTCGTTTTTACAGGAGTGGACTCTCCGCTTCTAGGATGAAACTGTATGATTTGCTCGCGCAAGAATCGACGATCGAGGTGGGTGTAGATTTCGGTCGTTGCAATTTGTGCATGACCTAGCATTTGTTGAACAGCGCGTAAATCGGCTCCTGCTTCGACCAAATGGGTCGCGAAACTGTGACGGAACGTATGCGGGCTGATGGTCTTTCGTACCCCTGAATTGATGGCTGCACGGCGTAGCATCGTAAAGGCCATTTGACGGCTTAAACCACGACCTTGTCTCCCGAGAAAGAGGACGTCATCGTTGCCTTTCATCGGGATGATCTGAGAGCGGTATTCCGACAAGTAATCGTCGATGGCGTTCAATGCACTGATTCCTATCGGAACGACGCGCTCCTTGTCGCCTTTGCCGATGACCTGGATGACCCGATCAATGACATCAACTTGAGAAAGTCGCAATTCACACAACTCAGTTACGCGTAAACCACAGCTGTATAAAACTTCCAGCATGGCCCTATTGCGAACACCTTCTCTTCGAGACAAGTCGACCCCGGAGATGATTTGACCAATTTCGGAGACGCTCAATACATCGGGAAGTTTCCTTTGAGGCCGCGGTGATTCAACCAGCTCCACGGGGTCTCCCGTTAACATGCCTTCCATTCGCAGGTATTTGCAATAACTCCGAATACCAGACAGCATGCGGGCTTGACTGTTTCTGGCCAAGTCACGATCAAATAAGGAACCCATGAAATCTTCGATACAGGCCATGGTGATTAAACCGGGGCGACTAATCGCTTTCTCAGATTCGATGTACTCTACGAATTGATTGATATCACGCGTGTATGCAGCAATGGAATTCTTGCTTAAGCCACGCTCTAATTCAAGGTAATTGCGGTAGCCCGCAATCGAGGACTTCCAGTCTGAAGAGTTTTTGCTGGTCATGGCATCCAATTTTGTTTGGAGAGTAAGAGTGCTTCCTGAACCGTTATTCGATCATTCCTTAAATAGGCAGTCACAAAGGGGCCTGGCATAGCATGTGCTCTCGCAATGCGCTCCCTTT
>CAJWIF010000115.1 GCA_913041135.1 uncultured Flavobacteriales bacterium | reverse complement strand
GAATCCGCCGGATGTCGTCCGGTTTGCCACGGGATATGGCCTTTGGGTCAAAGAGGTTGTAAAAAAAGAACAGCCTACGGTTGTGATCGGAAGGGATGCCCGCATGAGCGGTCAAATGGTTCGAGACTGTCTTGTTGGGACGTTGAATGCCTTGGGTATCCATGTCATCGACCTTGGATTGAGCACAACGCCAACGGTGGAATTGGCTGTTACGGGAGAATGTGCTGATGGTGGAATTATCCTGACCGCCAGCCACAATCCGAAACAATGGAATGCGTTGAAGTTGTTGGATGCTAAAGGGGAGTTTTTGTCAAGTGAGAGTGGTGAACGTGTATTGCAACTCGCACAGGAAGAATTCCGGTATGCTGAAATCGATGCCATTGGAAAAACTACTCAGAATAGTGGTTGGATGGAACGGCACGTTGAGCATGTCTTGAATTTGTATTTGGTGGATGGTGAAAGCGTTCGAAAAGCAGGATTGAAAATCGCTGTGGATGCTGTGAACTCGACGGGAGGAATCATCATCCCGCTTCTTTTGGAAGCCATGGGGTGTGAAGTGGTGAAAGTCCATTGTGACCCGACAGGGGACTTCGCACACAATCCAGAGCCGCTTCCAGCGCACTTGACGGATTTGTGCGCTGCTGTGGTCGCCCATGGCTGTGACTTGGGAATCAGTGTAGATCCTGATGTGGATCGATTGGCGTTTGTGAGTGAAGACGGTTCATGGTTTGGTGAAGAGTACACCTTGGTGGCCGTTGCGGATTTCATCCTGAAACGCACTCCAGGAAATGCGGTGAGCAACATGAGTTCAACCCGCGCTTTGCGTCAGATCACTGAACAGCATGGGGGAAACTACACGGCAAGCGCTGTCGGTGAAGTCAATGTCGTGGAAGCAATTCGGGCTACGAATGCTGTTATTGGGGGAGAGGGCAACGGTGGAATCATCTATCCGACTTCCCATTGTGGTCGTGATGCTGTTGTCGGCGCCGCTCTTTTCTTGACGCATTTGGTTGATTCCAATCAAACGGCTTCGGCACTGAGGAAGCACTACCCACAGTGGGTGATTTCAAAAGACAAATTGGAACTTCCGGATGCCGATGTGGATGCGGCTTTGGATTTATTGGTCGCTGCGCATCCCGATGCCGAAGTCAATACCGTAGATGGAGTGAAATTTGACTTGGCAGAAGGGTGGGTTCATTTGCGCCGTTCCAATACGGAGGCGATCATTCGGGTCTATGCGGAGGCCGAAACTCAGGATTTAGCGCAATCTCTCGGACTAAAGTTCAAAGAAGAACTGATGGGATATTTGTCTTTAAAAGTATGATTTTCAAATAGTTGATTATAAATAAGTAGGCAAGCAATGTGTTCTTTTTCAAGTGCGGTTGTATTAAATGAATTGAATAGCGCATTTTTGTCCTCCTGATTGCTCACGAAATGTCCGTGTACCTTGACAACGCCGCCACCACTGCCGTGGCACCCGAAGTAGTGGAATCGATGATTCCTGTGCTGCGCGATTCCTATGGAAACCCGTCGTCGAGTCATGCCATTGGAAGGAAGTCACGGGTGATTATTGAGCAAAGTCGAAGAGCCATTGCCCGACATCTGCAATGCCATGCGAAGACAATCTACTTCACCTCAGGAGGAACCGAAGCCGATAATTTAGCGCTGAGATCGGCTGTTCGAGATTTGAAATGTCAACGGATAATTACGTCTGCAGCTGAACACAGTGCGGTGATTAAAACAGCCGAATCATTGGCTCGAAGTGAAGGCATTGTCTTGGAATTGGTGAACCACTTTCGAGACGGCACAGTGGATTTGGAACACTTGTCTGCGCTCTTATCGTCCGGTCCCAAGACGTTGGTTAGTCTCATGCATGCGAACAACGAGGTGGGTGTGTTGCAAGATTTAGATAGAATCGGAACGATGTGCAAGGAGCATGGAGCGCTTTTTCATTCGGATACGGTGCAGACCATGTGTCATTATCCCTTTGATCTGTCGAAGCTGCCGATTGACTTCGTTACCTGTTCAGCACACAAATTTCACGGCCCAAAGGGCATCGGTTTTTTGTATATCGCAGAAGGTTTAAACGTGGGGGGGCAAATTGAGGGGGGAAGCCAAGAACGTGCTGTTCGCGCTGGAACAGAGAGCATCCATTCGATTGTAGGGCTGGCAAAAGCCATGGAAATGGCCTATCATGACTTGAACGAGCATGAGTGCCATATTCGTGCATTGAAGGCTCAAATGGTGACGGGTTTAAAGTCCTTATTCAGTGACATTCGATTCAATGGAAATTCAGATGATTCAAGTCGTCTGTACACGGTCTTGAATGTTTCATTTCCACCACACCCGAAAAATGGGATGGCGCTCTTTTTATTGGATTTAGAGGGGGTTGCTTGTTCCGGGGGCAGCGCTTGTTCGAGCGGGGCAACCTTGGGGTCTCACGTATTGCGTGCGCTTCAATTTCATGACAGTGAACGGGCTAGTCTGAGGTTTTCCTTCGGACGTTACAATACTGAGGCTGATATTGACGAGGCGTTGGTGGCTATTGAAAAAGTTTTTGCTTAAGGCCATTTCGCAATAGTTCTTGAGAAAGCCCTATTGATGTGCGCGCATTTCTTACATTGTGTATTGAATCGCAGAACATGCCGCTAAATTCTGTTTTCCGTTGGTTTATTCGCCGCCGCATGGTCAACATCGAAATGGTGCGTACCATGCCGGTTGAAGTCCAGCGTTCTGTGTTTTCGAACCTCCTCGTTGCTGGAAGAAACACATCCTTTGGAAAGGAGCATGGTTTTGATTCTGTGCGAAAATTGCAGGACTTTCAGCGCAATGTTCCCATTCGCACGTACGATGAAATCAAGCCGTGGATTGATCGGACACGCAATGGAGAACACGATGTTTTGTGGCCAGGCCAGCCCCCTTGGTTTGCCAAGAGTTCGGGGACAACGTCACAGCGAAGCAAGTACCTCCCCGTAACGCGAAGTGCACTTTTTGGATGTCATTTCAAGGGAGGGCAAGACCTGCTGGCTTTATTCAGTGACGCCCGCCCACTTTCCAAACTGTATGGAGGGAAGCATCTGGTATTAGGAGGCTCTTCCTCTTTGATGGAGTTAGGGTCGCATGGTTACACGGGAGATTTGAGCGCTATTCTAGTCGATAATTTACCGATTTGGGTCGAGTCGAGGCGGACGCCACATCGGGATATCGCGTTGATGAACGGGTGGGAAGAAAAAGTGGATGCCATGGCATTGGCAACCATGGATGAAGACGTTCGTATTCTGGCGGGAATTCCAAGCTGGATGCTTGTGGTTGTGAAACGCGTTTTGGAGCGCTCAGGAGCCTCTACATTGGGAGAGGTTTGGCCAAACCTGCAATTGTTCATGCACGGAGGAGTTAATTTTTCGCCCTATCGAGCTGAGTTTGAGTCGTTGATTGGGAATACAAAGCACACGTTGGATTACTTCGAAACGCACAATGCTTCTGAGGGCTTATTTGGCTTGCAGGATCGCCTGAATGAAGATGATCTGTTAATGATGCTTGACTATGGAATCTATTTCGAATTTGTGCCAATTTCGGAATGCCACAGTGCCAATCCCATTTCCCTGGAACTCCGAGAATTGGAAGTTGGGGAAGAGTACGCGTTGGTCATCAGCACAAACGCAGGACTTTGGCGCTATGCGTTAGGTGATGTTATTCGCGTTACTGAGGTCCATCCCTTTCGCATGCAGGTATCGGGTCGTGTCAATGCATACCTCAATGCGTTTGGCGAAGAGTTGATGGGGCATCAAGCAGAGAAGGCCATGGCGGAGGCGTGTACGTTGTCTGGTGCCATGGTGCGTGATTTCACAGCGGCTCCCGTTTACATGTGTTCAAACCGGACAGGGGGGCACGAGTGGTTAATTGAATTCGTCAAGAAGCCGCAGACTGACATGCTGCAGTTTATGGGCTTTCTGGATGCATCCTTAATCCGCCAGAATTCAGATTATGCCGTGAAAAGAACGGGAGGCTTGGCTATTGAAGAACCCATCGGACATGCTTTGGAACCGGGAACGTTTGATGCATGGCTCAAATCCCAAGGAAAATTGGGAGGCCAACATAAAGTCCCGCGACTGTCCAATAAACGTGATTTGATTGAGCAAATTGAATCCATACGCCAGCGCACATCAGAAGATCAACTGAAGTCTGTTGAAAGCGATTGAAGCGCATTTTCAGTCTTTTTGCATCGATTGTCTCATCAACACATTGTCGTTCATTCGATGTTGGGGGAGTGTGGAAAACGATTTTTTCATAGCCCTATTAAACGCCCTATTTTGCACGTTCATCGGACATCCAAATCATGCACGTAGCCATCGCCGGAAATATTGGGTCAGGAAAGACCACCTTGACCACATTGCTTGCTAAGCACTATCGTTATTCACCTCATTTTGAGCAGGTTGATGACAATCCATATCTAAACGATTTCTACAAGGACATGCAACGTTGGTCATTCAACTTGCAAGTGTTTTTCTTGCGTTCTCGTTTCGCCCAGCTTTCTGAATTGCAAGAAAGTGGCAAAAAAGTCATTCAGGATCGTACGATTTATGAGGATGCACACATTTTCGCGCCGAATCTGCATGCGATGGGTCTCATGAGTTCGCGCGATTTCAAGAACTATCAGGACCTTTTTGAATTGATGGAAAAATTCATCTCACCGCCCGATTTGATGATCTATCTGCGAGCGTCTGTGCCAAAGCTCGTTGAGAACATCCAAAAGCGGGGACGGGATTATGAAGAAGCCATTCGGTTAGATTATTTGAACCGACTTAACGAACGATACGAGGCGTGGATTAGCACGTACACTCAAGGAAAGTTGTTGATCATCGACGTCGACACCAATCGCTTTCATGAAAACAAGTTGGATCTCGGAGCGGTCATCGAAGGGGTGGACGCGGAGTTGCACGGCTTGTTCGTTTAAGCTTCCCCTTTAGGGCGATCGTTGACGCAGCAACGAACGGTCCTCTGAAGCCTTTCGCCCCTACTAATAAGAGGTTGAGGCGCCAACAACATCACACTGCAGGACATAAAAAAAGCGGACCCTCGGGTCCGCTTTTCTTTTGAAGATGTTTGATGTCATTCAGCAACCTCAGTAGCTGTCTCAGCGACAAGTGTTGTAGGTGCTTCAATCGCAGCGTCTGTGTGCTCTTCAGCATTGAAGCCATGCAAGATGGGAGCAATGACCAAACCGACCAGACACGTCAACTTGATGAGGATGTTCATAGAAGGCCCGCTGGTGTCCTTGAAGGGATCTCCAACGGTATCGCCGGTGACGGCTGCCTTGTGCGCTTCAGATCCTTTGTAGGTCATCTCACCGTCGATTTCAACGCCGGCTTCGAATGACTTTTTGGCGTTGTCCCAAGCTCCTCCAGCATTGTTCTGGAAAATAGCCCACAACACACCACTCACCGTTACGCCAGCCATGTAGCCACCCAAGGTCTCAGCAGCCCACTTGCCGTCCATGCCGAAGGCCAAAGGAAGCAATCCAATGATGAGCGGAGCGATGATGGTCATCGCGCCAGGAAGCATCATTTCGCGAAGTGCAGCTTGGGTTGAAATATCGACACACTTGTCGTATTCCGGCTTGCCCGTCCCTTCCATGATTCCAGGAATCTCTTTGAATTGGCGACGGACTTCTTTTACCATTTCCATGGCAGCTTCTCCAACAGAATTCATGGCCATAGCCGAGAATACAACGGGGATCATAGCGCCAATGAACAACGTTGCTAGGACATTTGCCTTGAAAATATTGATACCATCAATGTCAGTGAATTCGACAAAGGCGGCAAACAAAGCAAGAGCGGTCAATGCGGCGGAGGCAATGGCAAAGCCTTTACCAATCGCTGCAGTGGTGTTTCCAACAGAATCCAAGATGTCCGTTCGCTCACGCACCTCATCGGGCAATTCGCTCATTTCAGCAATACCGCCCGCGTTGTCGGCAATGGGGCCAAACGCATCGATGGCGAGTTGCATAGCAGTCGTTGCCATCATGGCACACGCGGCAATCGCTACACCATAGAAACCTGCGAATTCATAGGCAGCGAAAATAGCAGCCGCAAACAACAAGATGGGACCGAAGGTGGACTTCATGCCCGTTGCCAATCCAGCAATGATGTTGGTCGCAGCTCCAGTCGAGGACTTTTGAACGATGTCCAAAATTGGCTTTTTGCCCAATCCGGTGTAATACTCCGTCATGTAGCTGATGGCTGCACCTACCGTGAGGCCGACCAATACCGCGTAAAAGACATTGATTGAATCGAAGGTGCGGTTTGCTTCACCGAAAAACTCCATGGTCAATTCACCTGGCAGCATCCACTCAATGAGGAAATAACAGGCAATCCCTGTCATAACGATACTGCTCCAGTTGCCCATGTTCAGCGCACGTTGGACTTGAGCTTCTTTTGCGCCGTCCTTGACACGAATGAAGAGCGTTCCGAGAATTGAGAAAACGATTCCGAGTGCAGAAATGATCAACGGCAACAGGATGGTGGACATGCCTCCGAAGTCATCTGTGAGTGAGCCTCCCATGTCCTTGATGACATAGTTTCCAAGGACCATGGCAGCCAGTACCGTCGCCACATAGGAACCAAACAAATCAGCGCCCATTCCAGCGACATCACCGACGTTATCACCGACGTTGTCCGCAATAGTGGCAGGGGTTCTGGGGTCATCCTCGGGG
>CAJWIF010000114.1 GCA_913041135.1 uncultured Flavobacteriales bacterium | reverse complement strand
GCTGTCGTGTCAAGTGGGAAAAGCCGAAGATTTAATTCCGCTTGCAGAAACCTCGACTGGAATATTGAGGGTGATACGTGGAGATCGTCCAGGCGATGATTCTTCCTTCCGCATTGCGATGAGTAGCGGTTTGGTCTCCACTTTGAAGGAGGCTACCCAAGGCATTACGCTTGCCGCCTCATTCATCGGTATCATTACCTTGTTCGGTGCTGGCATCGGGCTGATGAACATCATGTTGGTCAGTGTCTCTGAAAGAACGCGTGAAATTGGCACACGGAAGGCATTGGGGGCCTCTCCAAAAGCCATTCGCACCCAGTTCTTAGTCGAGGTCATCATTATCGGGCAGATGGGAGGATTCACCGGTATATTCTTAGGCGTGCTTGTTGGAAACCTCATCGCTTCCTTCATGGAAACACCATTCGTCATCCCTTGGGGATGGATGGGACTCGGCATTCTCCTGAGTTTTCTCACAAGCTTAGCGAGTGGATACTATCCTGCACGAAAGGCCGCTCTATTGGATCCCATCGTCGCTCTTGGAAGGGAGTGATCTCGGACGAATTAAGACAACTCTCGGGAAACCATGAGCTCAATACGACATCGTTCATAGGCGATTGCATCCCCTGTATTGGGACCGTCATTCATGGCTTTCAATACCTTCTGCCAGTCAGATTCTTCTCTTGCAGGAATTCCATCAGGCCACGAATCATCTTCACTCCACTCCGCTGTTTTCGAAAGAAATCCTTCCATGTATCGCAATTGCAGATTCGTCATCGCATTGCCAAAATGGGCGAGCACATCAGGATCCAGTGTAGCGGCCATTTCTGTCCGCAATCGACGAATATTTTCAATGTGATTCCGCACCAGCAACAACAAGTTACCTCCGGCGGGCAGCAGACCTGGAAGATCTACAGGAGCGCCAAGCGGGGCAATCACCAACGACTGCGCGACATCGCTTAATTGAACCAATCGATTGACACGTGAACGGAACAGGGACGGCACAATGGGTTGGCGCAAGAAGTGATCACGGACTGCAAATGTTTCCGCATCCAATCGCTCCATCACATCTTCTTGTGAAGCATCTCCATCCAATCCGAGCAGTGTCAAAGCCGTTCCTTTGTCCATGGTATTCTACGTTCTAAAAAGTGAAGATAAGCCAACAGACTGATTGGTCTTCGTTCAATGGACTTTCATTGTTAAATTTGAGGTTAAATAGAAATCGATGAAAATGATGACGCTCGTCTCTTTTTGGATGTGTCTTTTAATGACCGCTTGCAACAGCGGAGAAGTTCCATCTGACAAACCATCTGCGACCAACTCCAAGGAACAGGCTCCGGCTACTTCCACCCAAGGAGAGCAAAAAGCTTCTGAGTCTGCGTCGTACATGAATGGCACAAACGATCAAAACAAAGGGGACAAAACGGGGACCGTGCACTTGCATGGAACCATTAACCTTCCTGGAGGAGGCGATGTCACCTTGTATGAAACTGAGGGCAAAAACACATTCGAAATCGCAACGACACGTTTGGTCAATCAAGCATTTGATTTTGGAAATCTCGAAGTGAGTCGAGGATTTTATCAGTTGAGTTTGAACGGCGAGACAAACGCCACGAATATCATCTTGAATCCAGACGAAGCCGATTTGTTCATCAAATTCAACGCGAATCGACTGAGCGCCAACCGAACTGCAAATGAATCCCCCGAAAACACTGGATGGTTTGCATACAGCAGCGAGGAATTCAACAGCAACAGGGCCATTCAAAACTTGCGTAAATCCATCAAGGATGCCGGCGCATTTCGCTCTCGGATTGAAGCACAAATTAAAGAAAAAGAGCAGGAGCTTCTCACCCGCCAGCATGAATTGATTGCTGAAAATCCCGGGACATATTTGGCCAAATGGTTGTCGTGGAAAAACCCACAATATCCTGGGTCGAAAGGACAGTATTTCTCTGATATTGACCCTCTGGACAACAGCGCCATACGTTCGATGGCATTGAGTGATCGCATTCAAACCATGATGCGCTCCCACAGCGGAGGTTCAGACAGCGGCTTCCTTGCGTGCATTGACCTGGTGAAAGCCCATTTCGAACCGAATCCGAAAGCTCTTGAAAGCGTTTTGTATACCATGCTCGATGGTTTTTACAACACCGGCAAAGAGACCATTTGTCAATACATCCTTGACAACTATATTTTTGATGAAGATTGCGGCGCTGATTTAAGTGATGCCATTCGCATTAGAGCACAAGGCATCATCAACTTACAAGTCGGGAAAACACCCCCCAACTTCGTCATCCCAAAATTCGACGGTGGAACGTTGGACTTGATGGCCACCTGCAAGCAAAATAAGTACACTCTAGTCATGTTTTGGGCCTCATGGTGTCACAAATGCGAACAAGAAATCCCTCACATTGGCCCCTTGTATGCTACCTACAATTTTAAAGGATTTGAAGTGGTCAGTGTGAGCTTGGACCAGCAACGTTCAACCTGGGGAAAGGCCATCGAAACAAATGGCATGACATGGCCCAATGTTAGCCAACTGAAAGCGTGGGACAGTCCGGTTGTTACTGACTACAAAGTCACGGCAACTCCGACCTATTTCTTACTTGACAAAGAAGGAACCATTGTGTTGAAACCGAAGCGACATTTCGAGGTTGAGAAATTCCTCAGCGCGAATCTCTAACGCCCCCTGCTCACTCAGCTAAGCTGACTTTTCTAGCTTCCTTGTCTGCTTGATACGCTTCCCAGAGCCCAAGAATCATTCCGTCTGACAGCCCCACTCTCGGTACGAGTATCTCTGTACAACGCGTCATTTCCATGACGCGGATGTAGATTTCTCCTGCCGGCACAATGACATCGGCGCGGTCTGGCTTGAGGCCAAAGGTGCGCATGCGACTGGTCAATGGACATGCTTCAATCAACTGATGCCAGTCACGCAGCGCATCAAGCGATATGGGATCATTGCGATCTACACGACTCAAACGATGATACCGGTTGATATTGCCCCCTGTCCCCACTGCAATCGTCGGAGATTTGGGGGTTCGAATATGCTCTACAAAAGATTGGACCGCATCCCATTCGCCATCGGGGATACCGCCTTTCATCGCCCGAATAGTTCCAATTTGGAAACTCTTTGAACGGACTTTCTTTCCCTCGCGAATTAAAGTCAGTTCGGTACTCCCCCCCCCCACATCGATATAAAGGGCATCTTCCATTTTCTTGAAAAGGGAACCCCTGAAATTTTGAAAGATGATGTCGGCTTCTTCTTGGCCTGAAATGCATTCCAATCGAATGCCTGCATTCTGTTCAATCCGCTGAACAATCGACTTTCCGTTTTCTGCCTCTCGGATGGAACTGGTCGCGCATGCACGAAACCACTCGATGCCTTGCGCTTCCAAGAGGTAACGAAATCCTTTGAGGGTCTTGAGTAAACTCTCTTCTTTGGCTTCCGAAATGACCCCCGTTTCGAAGACATCTTCTCCCAAACGAATAGGCACCCGAATAAAAGAAATCTTCTGTTCAATGATGGCACCGTCTTTTTGACGGATATCCTTAACGAGCAGCCTGGCTGCATTGGATCCGATATCGATAGCTCCAAAACGCATGAACCAATTTATGACACAAAACGATGATTACACCGAATCTGCAGAAGAATCATTGATCAAAATTGCAATCACGTCAACAACCGAGCAGCATGGAATGCGTGCATGGCTTCTTGCGAGTTTAACGGCTCCTTCCCCCCCTTACTTAGAATGAATGTATTGGTCATGCGCTTATCCACGCGACGGGCTTTCACGGTATCCTGCAACTGCATATCCAAGTATGTCGCTATGTCGCTTTGCAGCAGCGGATCCCATATTGGAACGCTTACCTCAACCCGGCGATCCAAGTTCCGAGTCATCCAGTCTGCCGAACTTAAATAGTAATCTGGATTTCCATCATTGGCGAAAACCAGAATCCGTGCATGGTCCAAGTATCGTCCAATCACGCTGCGCACTTGAATGTTTTCACTCATGCCCTTGACACCCGGCACCAACGAACATATCCCACGAATAATCAGGTTGATACGAACACCGGCATTGCTAGCGGCATACAATTTCCGAATCATGTCAGCATCGACCAAGTTGTTCAACTTTAAAATAATGCGCGCCGGACGACCCGCTTTAGCATGATCCATTTCGCGTTGAATCAACTGCGAGAACTTCCGTCTTGTACTATACGGACTCACAATCAAATTGCGGAATACCGGACGCTCATAATTGTTGGAGAAAAAATCGAACAACCGGTCCACCTCTCCTGTGATCTGAGGGTCGGAGGTCAAAAAAGCAAAGTCGCAAAACACCTTCGCCTTTTCTTCGTGAAAATTACCGGTACCGATATGAGCTATGCGTTCAATCTTTCTGTTTCGATGCCGTGTAATCAGAAACAATTTCGAATGAACTTTCAAACCGCTCACTCCAAATTCGACCGCTGCACCTGCCTGCTGCAAATGATTGGACACCTCTATGTTGTGCTTTTCATCAAAACGCGCGGACAATTCAATGACCACCTGAACCGCTTTTCCATTGCGCGAAGCATTCATCAGGGCGTTGATCACCTGTGAATTTCTCGCCAATCGGTATAAATTGATTTTGATGGACTGGACAGACGGGTCAATCGCTGCCTCACGCAAAATATCCACAACTTGACCAAACCGGTGGTATGGATAGTGCATCAAGATGTCGCGTTTACTGATTTGATCCAACAAGCTGCTTTTCCTCACAAACTGAGGATGCCCTAACACTTCCAACCGCTTGTACATCAGATCAACACGTCCCAAATTAGGGAAGTCCATCAAGTCTTTTTTGTTGTGGTATCGGCCCCCTGGAATCACATTTTCAGATTCCGCTAAACTCAAGTTATCGCGAAGCATTTTAAGCATGGCCGCGGGCATTTCTCGATCATATAAAAACCGCACAAAATCTCCCTGACGCCTTCTAGCAACACCGCGTCTCATTTTTTCCATCAAGGAACGAGACAGGTCATCGTCCATGTCAATCTCAGCATCGCGAGTCACCTTAATGGCGTGGGCTACGACCGCCTCAGGCTGGAATAACCCAAAGATTCTTGGCAATTCCAACCGAATAATGTCTTCTATAAATGCCACAATCTGCTCGGAGCCGTCTGAAGGTAAAACCAAGAAACGTGGAACGTGACGCGGCACCTCAATGATGGCGTACTGCATCTTTGAGCCTTTTTTATGACTCAATAATAGCCCGACGGATAAATACAAAGAGCCATCCAACAAATCCGGGAAAGCAACATCCTTTCCAATCATGATCGGCACCAAGTGCGTGCGGATATTTCTTCTAAAATAATTTCCAGCAAAGGCCTGCTGCTCGTCGTTCAATTCAGTTTCATCCACAAACCGAATGTTGTCCTTTGCCAAGTCCGCAACAGCGATTTCAAATGCGTGATTGTATTCCGCTTGCAGCGCGATGACACGATCTGAAACCTTTGCAAGGGTCTCCTTCACATCAAAGCCCAGTGTGGTTGTCGCCTTATTGCCCACCAAAGCGACCCTTTGCAGGTTCGCCACACGGACCCGAAAAAACTCATCCAAATTGTTCGAGAAGATTCCCAAAAAGCGAATTCTCTCAATTACAGGGTTCGAAGGATGCGATGCCTCCTGCAGTACGCGGTGATTGAATGCCAACCAACTGAGTTCGCGATTGATAAACCAATCTGATCCGTTCCTTTTAATGCTCACGCAGTAAAGATATTGCCGCAAGGTCAATCGACGGGCCATGTCGAATTAACTTCGCAACGAGTTTCAAACCTAACTACACACAATCATGGCGCATTTGGTCGGAAGGAAAGCCCCGCATTTTTCAAGTTCAGCAATTGTCAATGGCTCCTTCTCGAAGGACTTTTCATTGGATCAGTTTATCGGGAAAAGCAACGTACTGTTTTTCTTTTACCCGAAAAGCTTCACATCGCTGTGCCAATCAGAATTGCAGGCATTCGATGTCTGCATCGACGCCTTTAAAGCAGTGGACACTGTCGTGGTTGGTTGTTCCACAGACACATCTGACGTGCACAAGGCGTATATGAATGTACCGCAATCCGAAGGCGGAATTGCAGGCATTCAGTATCCATTGGTTTCCGATGCGAATAAAACCATCTCCACGAACTACGACGTCCTCAGTGGTGATTATGACTACGGAGACGACGGACTTCTCTCCGCCGATTCAGACATGGTCGCATTGCGAGGCCTGTTTCTCATTGATAAGACCGGAATGGTCCAACATCAGCTCATCAATTTCTATGCGTTAGGACGGAGCGTTGATGAGGCTCTTCGCATGGCATCTGCTTTGCATCACTTACAAACACATGGGGAAGGGTGTCCAGCCAATTGGACTCCTGCAGGCTGATTTTTCTCAAACGGAATCATCCGTTTTGTAAAGCCCGCAATTCACTCCAACTCTTTGGAACAGGGGTCGCTTCAACCGAATGAGGCACGTCTTGGTTGCTCAGAAATTTGATGACCAGCTCATTGAAGATTTCTGGTGCTTCAATACTGCAAACGTGACCACAATTTTCGATAACGGTCAGCCTCATGTTTTTTTGAAGCTTGGCAAACCGCTGTGCCGCTTTGATAAAAATATGATCCTGGCTGCCCATAACAACGAGTCCTTTCTTCTTTACGGGTCTGTTGAGGTACTCACTTACGAGCTTGAAAAATGGTTTGTACAACTCCAGCCATTTCAGATATTCTCCGGCAGTTAATCTCAAGCTTTGACGTCTAAAAATGTATCGACTCAA
>CAJWIF010000113.1 GCA_913041135.1 uncultured Flavobacteriales bacterium | reverse complement strand
AGGACCCTCTGATTAACAGTCAGATGCTCTAACCAGCTGAGCTAAGGAGGAATATTCGGACGGCAAAGATAGTGCTTTCCGTTAATTCAAACGAATTGCAAGAACTTTTTCTGCAATCCGCTTGGTGGTTGGTGCTCGGTTACGATGATCAACTCCTCAAGGTTTCAGAAAAGCAGCGCTATTTTCCAATGCTCCACTGCGTAAATTTGCGGCGTCCGCGACGAAAGCGGGCGATACAAATCACAGATCATGAGTTTGATTATTGTTGGCACTGTAGCGTTTGATGCGATTCAAACTCCGTTTGGATCCTCTGGTAAAGTGGTAGGCGGAGCAGCATCTTATATCGGCTTAAGCGCAAGCCAGTTTGTCAAGGAACAACACATTATCTCAGTGATTGGAGATGACTTTCCTCAATCGTTCGTTGAAGAATTGGAATCACGGGGCATCCAAACCAAAGGGTTGGAGCGCAGAGCGGGTGAAAAGAGTTTTTTCTGGGAAGGAAAATACCACATGGACATGAATTCCCGCGATACGTTGACCACAGAGCTCAATGTGCTTGCTGATTTTAAACCCGTGGTACCTCAGGAGGCTCAAGGTGCAGCATTCGTGATGTTGGGTAATTTAGATCCTACGGTACAAGCGAGTGTGTTGGATCAACTGGATCAAAAACCAAAACTGGTCGTCCTTGATACCATGAACTTTTGGATGGACATCGCACTTGAGCCGCTCAAAAACGTCATAAAGCGAGTCGATGTCTTAACAATAAACGACGAGGAGGCGCGCCAGTTGTCAGGAGAACACTCATTGGTCAAAGCGGCCAATAAAATCCTAACCATGGGACCGAGCACTCTCGTGATTAAAAAGGGAGAGCACGGGGCATTGCTGTTCAATGAGGATGAGGTGTTCTTTGCGCCGGCGCTTCCATTGGAAGAGGTGCTCGACCCTACCGGTGCTGGTGATACGTTCGCAGGGGGCTTCATCGGATACCTAGCGCATACAGGAGACACGTCGTTTACCAACATGAAACGCGCGGTTGTTCTGGGTTCCGCAATGGCTTCATTCGCCTGTGAGAAGTTTGGAACAGACCGCTTGATGGATTTGACCCAAGAAGAACTCGACGCACGAATTCAACGGTTTGTTGATCTCGTGGATTTTGATATCCTCCTTAAGGATTGACAGGGACGGGTTGATTCGGCAACCAATTGGCGGGATCTAACGGCTGTCCGCCAACCCACCATTCGAAATGGGAGTGAGGACCGGTGCTATGCGTACCAGTGCTTCCAAGGACTGCAATCGGATCGCCCACAATCACGCGATCACCGGATTCAACCAGCAATGATTTGTTGTGCTTATACACAGAGAGTCGGTTTTCTTCGTGTTGAATACTCACCACGTATCCCCCATCGGAGGTGTAGGAGGCGAGGACAACAACGCCGTCATCTACGGCATGGATAATGGACCCTTCAGGTGCCACAAAGTCCACACCATAATGGCCTGATGCCGCATCAAACGACGAGGATACAGTGCCTTGGATTGGGGGGTAAGGAATGCTCCGACTGGGGTCAACATCCGATTGTCCGCGTTGCAAAACAAAACGGTCTTCCTCCTCGACACGGCTCCGAAGTGACACATCTTCCTCAGGCAATTGCCAACCCTGCAGTGGGATAACAGCGGTGTCTTCGGCTGCTTCAATCAAACGATCGACTTCACCAGGAACATCCAGAACCTCCCCTTGAAGCAATGCTTTCAAAACACTGAGGTAGCGCTGATTCTGTTCGAGAACAAGCAGAGCGCTATCCGCACGGTTTTCCATCATAATGGCTTGCTGCCGAGAATCGTCACTCACATAACCGGGCACAATTTTCTCTCGAAGTGGCGTCCAAGCAACTACGGCATAGGTCAATCCGCAAATTGAAAAAAGAATAAATATCAAAGCGATCAAGGCTCCCCATCGGGTAACGGAAATTTGCCATCGTTCAGAAAACGACTGCTCTTCCAGTAAAGTGAGGCGAAACGGCTGCAGCCACCAGGTTCGTTTGGACTTGGGCGGGTTTTTTGACACGACGCAAATATCGGTGATTCATAGAAGTCTTCGGAAGAGATCTTCTCTTCTGCGCAATTCCTCGGTTTGTTTGGAATAATTTAGCGGATTCTCCGTTGGAGCTCCGGGTCATGAACAAGTCAAAACAGTTTTTCTTTTTTCCGTTTGTCGTAGCGCTCATTGCGTTGTCCCTTTCGGGTTGCTCCAATACGCGTGATGGTGTGATGTACCGTGTGTACCACAACACCAACGCACGCTTCAACGGATACTTCTATGCGATGGAAGCGATGGAAGAGGCTGAGTTGACGTTGCAAGAGGGGTATGAAGAGAATTGGGACGAAATACTGCCTGTATTTCCTCCGGTGGATGAGTCTACAGCGCAGGAAGTGTATCCGTTGATGGAACGCGCGATTGAGAAGTGCACCAATGTCGTGGATAAACATACCATGTCACCTTCTCGTCGGGATCAAAAAAACCTCAAGAGACCGGAGCTGAACAAGTGGATTGATGAGAACTACGACATCATTGCCCGTGCGCATTTGATCAAGGGTGATGAGGAGAAAGCACTTGAGATTTTCCAATACCTCGTGCGAACCCTGGATTACCCGGATGCCCAAGCCTGGTCAAACGCCTGGATGGCGCGAACCTATATGGCGATGGGTGACCGTGTGCGTGCGAGTAACACATTGATCAAAGCAGCCCAAATTGATCAAGTCGATGATTCCGCAGTCCGCGCTTATGTGTATCAGGTATACGCTTCCTATCATCTCAATAACGATGACGTAGAGGCTGCCATTACAATGCTCGAAAAGGCATTGCAATACACTGAAAAGAAACAAGACAAAGCAAGAACGCTGTTCATTTTAGCGCAGTGTTATGAAGCCAGTGACCAGGCGCTCGATGCGATTGAACGGTACAATCAAGTAGTTGACTTGAGAACACCATATGAGTTGGAGTTTTACTCAAAAATCAAGCAAGCCATGGCATTTGACCGTCGTGGTGGAAACAGTGATCCCATCATTGTTCTGCTCGATGACATGCTGGATGACGAGAAAAACGAAATCTACCGGGACCAGATTTTCTACGCGCTTGCCACCTTAGCGTTGGAAGAACGTCGGCGTGATGACGGGGTGGAATTATTATTGGAGTCCCTTCTCGCCAATACGGACAACAGCCGCCAGCGGATGAAGAGTTATTTGCGACTCGGTGACCTGTACATGGAGGACTTGGATTACACCAATGCTCAAGCGTACTATGATAGCGCTCGAACTTTCATGGAAGAGGATAACGAGCGATTTGATGAGGTAGATGCCATGGCAGACAACTTGACGGATTTGGTCGACAACCTTGTTATCATTTCAACACAAGACAGCCTACTTGCGATTTGTGATATGACCGATGAAGAGCGCGATGATAAAATTGCGCAGATTATCGAAGATTTGGAGGCGGAAGAGGAGCGGAAGCGCGTTGCAGCCGAGCAGGCAGCCGCTGCGGAGATGGAATCTGCTGGCAATGTCGGTTCTGGAATGGGATGGCCTTACAACAGCCAGTTAAGGGTTGCTGGGAGAAGAAACTTTAGAGACTTTTGGGGTGACCGGATCTTAGAGGACAATTGGAGAAGATCGATGAAAATGATGGCTGCATTTTCGAGCGAATTGAGTGATGGAAGTGAAGGCGGGTTGGGAGCAACAGAACAGGGGGGCGAAACAGAGGTTGTTGGGATTCCTTCGGAAGAGGAGTTGTTAGCAGGGCTACCTTGTGATAGCATCGAACGGGAAGCCTCAGTAGCGATGATCGCGGAGGCATATTACAACGCCGGTCTGGACTATAAAGAGAAGCTGAGTGACTTAGAAAACGCCATCGATACGTGGACCGAATTGGTGGAACGCATGGAAGACAGTGAGTTTCACCCAACGACATATTATCAACTCTACCGTACCTACTTGCAGCGGGAGGTGGAGGAAAACTTCATGAGTCCGTTTTGCGAAACGTGCAACTCGGAACATTGGTCGGCCTTGGTCCTTGATCGGTATCCCAACACGGAGTGGTCTTTACTCATTGAAAATCCTGAGTTTGCCGATGAACAGGAAATGATCAAAGAGGAACAGCGTTTGGTGTACGAAGGTCATTTATTGCGCTATTACGCGAAGGCCTATCAAGAAGTCCTTTTAGAGTGCAATGATATTTTACAGTTCGAACCAACCAATAGTTATTTGTGCCATTACCGCTTGTTACGGGCGCAATGTATTGGAGGTTTGAGTGCTTATGCTGGGGGTGATCGAAAGGCTTATTATGACGCGCTGAACGCAGTTGTTCGGGAATGTGAGGAAATGGAGGAGGGTGTTTTTGCTCAAGAGGTATTGCTCGCGTTGGGGCAGGGAGGACCGAAGAAACCAAAAGAATCTAAAGAAAAAGCAGAAGAGGTTGTAGAGATCCCTTGGGAACACAAACCTTATCTCGAACACTACTTTGGCATGCTGGTTCCTGTGGGACGTGGAAATGTAGAGGAGCTGCGCGCGACGATCGCGGACTTCAATACGGAATACTACAAATCCCAAGAGCTGCGAGTCACAGCCAACCTGATTGACCGCAACTTCCAAATTGTGTTGATCAAGAGCTTCGTACGTCAGGACTATAGTCTGGACTACTTCGAGGTTTTCAACAACAACAGCGATGCCTTGAAAGAGATCAATTCTTCGGGCTATCGGAACTTTGTAATTTCAACTGAGAATTACGTGGAATTATTCAAGAATAAGGAACTCGATAGCTACATCACTTGGTTTGAAGAAGTTTACTTGCAGGGAACCAAATGATTCGGCTGAAAAACGAACCTTGTGAATTAACTTTGTGTCATGATTGGTACGTCTAAGAAATCAAATCGCAACGAATCGACCTCAGATCATGTGGTCAATCGGATTGCTGAAGGCACCTCTTTTGAAGGTGTATTGAAAAGTGAAAATAATGTGCGCATTGATGGTACGTTTGAAGGTGAGTTGGTCACTAAAGGACGTTTGGTCATCGGTGCGTCAGGACGCGTAAAAGGAAATATTTCTTGCGCTCATTGTGAAATCGAAGGCGCTATTGAAGGCCAAATCGTCGTTCAAGAGTTGTTTGTATTGAAATCTACAGCCCGAGTACACGGTGAGATTCAATACGGACAGTTGTCTGTTGAGAATGGCGCTCAGGCTACCGGAAACTTGCACCTAGCCTCTAAAGTCAAGGACATGCGACAAGATCGCAACTTGGATAAGACACAAGGCGACTCAGCACGTTCTAAGGACAAGGTTCGCGCTCAGCAACCTGCAGCCGTCTGACCTCAAAAGGTCAATGCCAACCCCTCCAAAGCGAGATTCTGACAATCGGAATGGAATCCTGAGATTCTCTGGCATGGTGTTTACCATGGCTGGGAGTATTGGGTTTTTTGTTTGGTTGGGCAGAAGATGGGACGATCAGTCAAACCATCAAATTCCGATAGGAACATTGATTGGGGGGGTTTTAGGAACTGTTTTCGCAATATGGTTGGTCATTAGAGAACTTTCTAAATGAAGGCTTTTATTCAAACATCTATACTGGTGAACCTTGGGATATACGCTTTGGGTCATGTTATTCCTGCTTTCTCGGAATTTGCATCAACCTGGGTATGGGCAATGTTGGTTGTGGGTTATGCGGTGTTGACACTTTTGTTATTTCGCTGGATTGTACGTGCTGCAACGAAGTCTCCGATGCAGTTTGTAACGGCTGTGAATGGGGCGACAGCGGCCAAAATGTTGACATCTCTCGCGATCGTAACTTATTACTTAGTAGCGGTTGGCGGCGTCCACCGGATTCCTTTTGCCTTGGGCTTATTTGGTGCTTTTGCAGCGAACACTTTTTTACTCGTAGCGTCTTCTCAGAAAATAAGCCATGGTTGAAGGAATCATCAACAGTGAGGTGTGTGCCTTTTCGATGAAGAAAATCGAACTTCCTTTATGCAGCACGGATTTAGTTGACTACTTTTGCGCCGAATTCTGATGAACGGACTTTCATGAATCGCTTGATCCTATCTCTAGTTGTGTTGGTTGCATTTGCCGTCTCTTCGACAGGTACAGTTGCTGTTGCGCAAGATCACGGGCATGCCGACCACGCAGAAGGAGTCGACCATGACCACGCAGCGCATGCTGAAGAAGCTGATGCAGATCATGCAGGGCATGGCCACGCAGAAGTAGCCGACCATGACCACGCAACGCATGCTGAAGAAGCTGACGCAGATCACGCAGGCCATGACCACGCGGATCACGCCGAGAGTAAAGAATTTAAAGCGGGGGACTTTATCATTCATCACATTGCTGATGCGCATGACATCCACATTTTCGGTGATGTTCACATTCCACTACCTGTTATTCTGTATATCGAAGGGCACGGGTTGAAGGTGTTTATGAGCAGCGCTTTGGAAGGACACGGTCATGGTGATCGTTACTACGCTGCGGCAGAGGGTCTGAGTTATACGATGCATGCTGAAGACGTTGTGGATGCGGACGGCGTTGCGTTGGCTTCAGCGGGCTCTATTTCTGCAGCATTCAACGGTCAAAAACTAAGTGTTTGGGACGTGTCCATCACGAAATCGGTTTTCGGTATGTTGATGATCTTGTCCATTATGATTTGGATGTTCGGGAGCATCGCATCGCAATACAAAAAGAATCCAGGGATCGCACCGAAAGGCATGGCGAATGCGCTGGAACCTTTGATTCTATTCATTCGGGATGAAATCGCTAAGCCGTCTATTGGAGA
>CAJWIF010000112.1 GCA_913041135.1 uncultured Flavobacteriales bacterium | reverse complement strand
GAACAATCCTCTTGGGCCATCAATTTAGGTTATCATTTCTGATTGCCTGAAACCGCTGAACAAACGATTCACGTCCAGAGTCACCCTTTTTCATCTTTCACTTGTATTCAACAGTCAATTGTAGGGTGTCTCTTTTGTGAACGAATCCATGTTGACACTTTGTTAGCCGTGTACAACATACACGACTTGGTTATTTAGAAATTGAAATAACATCAAAATCTATTTTAAGATGAAAAAATTCTTTCTTTCTTTCGCGGCCGCTTCATTTGCGATTGCTTCATTCGCCCAGGACGCAGCAACACAACCAGCGGGTTCTTGGTATTTAGGGTCTGGTGATGCCACTCAGATGCTGCACATCTTTTCAGGAGGCGTTGACATTATGCCCACTGTTGGATATGCGATTGCCGATGGTATTGTCATCACGGCACAAGCTGGATTTGGAGGCCCAGTCGATGAGCTCGATTTGTCATTGGGAGGTCAGTATTTCATGGGCGACTACTATGTCGGACTTGATTTAGACGACCCAATTAATGATCTCGATCTTGGTGTGAATGTCGGACGCTACATTGACTTCAAGGATGTACTCTATTTAGCGCCTCAGCTAAACGTCGACATGCTTTTAAATGACCCTGCTATTGGGGTTTCTATAGGATTCGGGGCTCGTTTCTGAGCAGCGTTTTGACCATTAGAAAAGGGGGCTTCGGCCCCCTTTTTTTATGCCTATTTATTACAAATGCATCGTCCACTGATGAGTTCACCATGAACCGTTGAAGAGCCTTACGGAATTGCGATGAACCCCGTCTTAAGCTACTGGAAACCATAAAGTAAATACGGTCCAGTTGCCCTGTTTTGTAGAAACATAAATAGATCCTCCCAGCTGATTGACGACAGAACGTGTAATTGTCAAACCAAGTCCAGCACCACCCTTTTTCAACGTGAAATGCGGCTGAAAAACCTGTTCTAGCTGAGACTCTTCGATTCCTGAGCCGTTGTCTTGTACTGTGATTTGCCATCCTTCATTTCGACTTTCACAGACAATGCGAATGACCTTGTTCGGTTGGTCAACCATTGCGTGCACTGCGTTCGATATTAGGTTGTTGAAAACTCTAAGCAGATGGGGCATCGAACCCCTTACAACGACATGATCTCCAAAACCTTCGACTTCCCACTGGATGTGATCATCTCCAATTTGAAAGAGACCGGTGACCTCCTCAACCACTTTGGACAGATTGACGGGCTCTAAATCTTGAATTCCGATATCCGCCAAAAGCGAAAAGTCCTGAGCGATTTCTGCCAACACATCAATTTGCGTCGAGGCTGTTTTACAAAATCGTTTCAAGCGAGCGTCAAAATCTGGACTTTGGTCCACCCATGAACGCTCCAATTGCTGCACACCGAGTTTGATTGGGGTCAATGGGTTTTTAATCTCATGTGCGACTTGCATGGCCATCAAGCGCCACGCTCCCTCCCTTTCCTTTTGTGCCAACTCCCCTATCGTCTTTTGTAAATGCCTTAAAAGCGTATTGTATTCATCAACCAACCCTCCAATAGCGTCGGATTGCTGGTATGCAATAGGAAGTTGTTCTTGGGAGGGGTCAAGCTCACTCATTCGATCGCGTATGAGTGTTAAGATTCGAATAAGTCGATTCGAAAGAAGCGCAGCAATGAGTGCACCTCCCAATATCAAAACTACGTAGAGTGGAGCCAACTGAATCAAGAAGCTTTTAAAGTCTCCTGTTTCTACTGTGCGTTTTTCATATCGCACTTGCGCTATACCGACCACCTTGTCTTCGGAGTTTTTGACATTCCAGTATGCCAACACCACTTGACCTAAGTCCATGCGTTCCACACTCTCCGCAGAATGACCCAATGGGGAGAGAATCGCGTCTGGCAAGCGCATATCGGCCGCATCATTTGCTTCAACAGAGGATTGCGTTAGCAACCTACCGTCCGGCGTATACAATGATATATCCAAACCGTGCACATCCGATAACTCACAAATCCGATTGGAGAAAACCAACGGAATGTCCTCTGTATAAAATGGTCCAGGTATGCGGTCCAGCACATACGTCATGCTCCGCTCGATGGCAACTTCCTTTCTTAATAGGCGCTGCTCATTGTATTGCGCGTCTTGTCGAACTGCGAATTGCCATGCAACCCAGATCGTGCCCGTCATTGACAGCACCATCAGGAGCAACATCGATAGAAGTATACGAAAATGAAATCCCATGGCCCGAATCTACGTAGAGCGACTTGGAATCAAACGTCATGCCACAACCCGTGGGGTTGGTTTTATGCACTCAATGCCTCAGAACCCGCTACAATCTCCAAGATCTCCGTTGTGATGGATGCCTGGCGCGCCTTGTTGTATGAGATGCGTAAGTCTCGCAGCATATCACCCGCATTCTCCGTCGCTTGGTGCATCGCTGTCATCCGCGCGCCGTGCTCAGCTGCATTGCTGTCAAGTATACCCTTATACAACTGGACTTTGAGTGAGCTAGGAATAATCTGCTCTACAATTTCGGATTGAGATGGTTCGAACAAGTAATCCGTATCCATAGCGCTATCATCCTCAGAAGCTGACGCTAACAAAGGAAGAAAGTTTTCTGTTGTCACGTCTTGAACTGCTGCATTTACAAACCGATTGTAAATGATTTTTACGTCGTCATATTGACCCTTAACAAACTGGGTCATGATATCCTCTCCAATCTTTTGAGCGCGATCAAAGTTTAGGTCATCATAGATCTTCCAAGCGTCTTCGTCAAACCCAACAGCCTTCAATTCGCTGCGCTTCAAGAACGCCTCATATGCCTTCTTTCCAAGTGGTAACACATGGTATTCAACCCCTTCTTCATGCATCAACGCGTTGGTAGCTTTGATGATGTTGTTGTTGAACCCCCCACACAAACCACGATTGGATGTGATGGCTACAATCAATACACGCTTTACATCGCGCTTTTGAGAGTACACACTATCACTGCTGTCCAATGAAGCGCTCACGTTCGAGAGAACCCCTTGCAACTTCTCAGCATAGGGGCGCATCCGTGTAATCGCGTCTTGAGCCCGGCGAAGCTTCGCTGCAGCAACCATTTTCATGGCCGACGTGATCTGCATCGTGTTTTGCACCGATGTGATCCGCTCCCGTACTTCTTTGAGACCTCCAGCCATGATTCAGATTATGCGTATTGCGCTGTCAATTCGTTCGCTGCCTTTGTCAATACGTCGATTTGGTCGTCTCCGTATTTTCCACTCTTCAGTGCAGCCATGACATCCTCATGCTTCGAATGCATGTAAGATAAAAACGCTGTTTCAAACTCACCTACTTTATTGACCGGAACAGCCTTCAACAGACCGCGTACGCCGCAGAAAATGATCGCAATCTGATCTTCCACTCGCATTGGGCTATTGAGGTTCTGCTTCAGAATCTCAACATTGCGCTCTCCTTTGTCCAATACAGCCTTCGTAGCGTCATCCAGGTCTGAGCCGAACTTCGCAAACGCCTCAAGCTCTCGATATTGTGCCTGATCCAATTTCAAGGTTCCAGAAACCTTCTTCATGGATTTAATCTGTGCGTTTCCGCCTACTCGGCTTACCGAGATTCCCACATTAATCGCGGGACGGATACCACTCAAAAACAAATTGGATTCCAAGAATATCTGGCCATCCGTGATTGAAATCACATTCGTTGGAATGTATGCTGATACGTCACCCGCTTGTGTTTCAATAATCGGAAGCGCTGTCAATGAACCTCCTCCTTTGACCTTGTCTTTCAAAGACGCTGGTAAGTCGTTCATCTGGGAAGCAATTCCTTGCTCACTGATCACCTTTGAAGCTCGCTCCAATAAACGGCTGTGCAAGTAAAATACATCCCCTGGGTATGCTTCACGTCCTGGAGGACGTCGCAACAAAAGTGATACCTCACGATAAGCAACCGCTTGCTTCGATAAATCATCATAAACAACCAATGCTGCATTTCCCGTGTCACGGAAAAATTCACCTACTGCAGCTCCTGTAAAGGGAGCGTAAAACTGAAGTGGTGCTGGGTCCGATGCTGTAGCCGCAACAACAACCGTGTATGGCATTGCTCCGTTCTCTTCAAGCATCTTCACGATACCGGCAACGGTCGATCCTTTCTGACCGATGGCTACATAGATGCAAAAAACAGGCTCACCTGCTTCATAAAATTCTTTTTGATTGATGATGGTATCAATCGCAACCGTCGTCTTACCGGTCTGGCGATCACCAATGATCAACTCACGCTGGCCTCGTCCAATTGGAATCATTGCGTCAATCGCTTTAATTCCGGTCTGCAACGGCTCACTCACTGGCTGACGATAGATAACGCCTGGAGCTTTACGCTCGATTGGCATTTCGTACAAATCACCTGTGATCGGTCCCTTACCGTCAATCGGCTCGCCCAACGTGTTGACAACACGTCCTAACATGCCATGACCGGCCTTAATAGAAGCAATACGGCCTGTTCTCTTCACTGTAGAACCCTCTTTGAGGTCCCCAGAAGGCGCAAGCAATACAGCTCCAACATTGTCCTCTTCGAGGTTCAATGCAATGCCACGAACCCCGTTGTCGAATTCGATCAACTCACCGGATTCAACATTGCTAAGTCCGTAAATTCTAGCAATACCGTCACCGACTTGCAAGACGGTTCCTACTTCTTCCAATTCTGCGGCTGACTTTACGCCGGCCAATTGCTCACGCAATATGGAAGAGACTTCTGCTGGATTGATTTCTGCCATGATAAAGGCGGTTTCAGTTTCGTTTGACCGGATTAAAATTCCGGTTCGTAATCGTGGTCATTGATATGGCGACGGAGAAGTTCAATTTCGCGTTTGATTGATGCATCAATCATGCGGTTGTCCATGAACAACTGGAAACCGCCTATTAAGCTAGGATCTACTTGTTCTTCCAACTCTACATCGCCTTCGTGCATTTTCTTTATAGCTGCTGACACGCGTGCACGAATCGCGTCATTCATAGGCACAGCAGTCCTCACCTCCGCTCTTTTCACATTCCGCATGTTCCGTAAAAGCCCTAAAGCCTCGTCCATAATGGAGGGCAATAAAGATTCACGGCCTTTGCGAACAAGAATACTCAAAAAGCCCATTGACAAGTCGCCAATGTTGCCCTTGAATACAAGCTGAAGGATTCGCTCTTTCACATCCGGCTTAACAACCGGCGATTTTAGCATGAGCTCAAGCTCAGGTGTGCCTGAAATCGCTGCTTGCATCGTCCGTACATCCGCCTCCATCACCTCCATATCGCCTTGCTTTTCAGCAAGGGTGTAGAGTGATTTGGCATATCGTATGGATGCGCGTGAAGTAGCCATAGTATTAGTTCAATGGGGATTCGTCAATGAGACGGTTTACCAAAGCTTGCTGTTCATCCGAAGACTTTAGCTGATCTCGCAAGAGACGCTCGGCAATTTCCAAGGACAACGTTCCGACCTCTGCCTTCAATTCAACAATTGCCGCCTTCCGCTCCAAAGCAATGGCATCTTTTGCAGATGCTACTTCTTTGTCCGCTTCTTCCTTGGCTTTGCCTTTGGCTTCAGAAATCATTTTGTCCACCATTTCGCGCGCTTCTCGCAACATGCGATCACGCTCGGCTCGGGCTTCCTTCAACTGGCTCTCATTGCTACTAGCCAATTCCGCCATTTCAAGGCGAACTTTCTTGGCTTCGTCCAATGCGCCGGCGATGGTCTCCTCACGATCACTTAAGGCCTGTAAAATAGGTCCCCATGCGAATCGACGAAGTAACATCAACACCACAAGGAATGCGATGGACGCCCAGAAGACGGTCCCGAATGCGGGTGTCAGTAACGCTCCCATAGTCTCTTATCCGAGTGCTACAAGCAAGCAGATGATGATGCCGAAAAGGGCAACACCCTCAACCAAGGCTGCAGCTACAATCATGTTAGAACGCAAGTCGCTGGTCGCTTCTGGTTGGCGTGCCATCGCTTCCAAGGCAGAGCCTCCGATACGACCTACACCGATACCAGCGCCAATCGCTGCTGCTCCTGCGCCAAGACCTGCAAGGCCTTGACCAATTCCGATTTCAAAAAGAATGCTCAACAATTCCATAATGTTGGTTTTTATTGGATGGATTTCAAACTCAATGGTGGGCTGGTTCATGTGTGGCATCACCGAAGTAGATCGCCGCCAGCAGGGTAAAAACAAATGCTTGAAGGAATGCAACAAGCAATTCAAGGCCGTACATGAAAATCATAAACAAGGTGGAGAAAACACCCATTCCTGTACCAGCTCCGATCGCCTCACCTCCATTTCCGAAGATGAATATCAAGCTGGAAAAGGCTAAAATGATGATGTGACCCGCCGAGATGTTGGCTGTCAATCGAATCATCAAAACAGTCGGCTTCATGATGATGCCAAACACTTCAATAGGAACAAGGATCAGCTTCACAGGTAGCGGAACGCCAGGAGGCCACATGATGTGACCCCAGTAATGCTTGTTTCCGTTGAGGTTCGTTAGCAAGAACACCAGCGTTGCCAAAACAATCGTCACTCCAATCGTTCCTGTAATATTAAACCCTCCGAGAAAGGGAACCAATCCAAGTAGGTTACAGAAGAAGATGAAGAAGAAAGACGTCAAAAGGAAGGGCATGAACTTATCGGCCTTGTCTCCAATAGACGGCTTAGCGATTTCATCCCGAATGAATAGAATCAAAGGCTCTAGAGCATTGGCCATGCCTTTGGGCGCGCTTCCTGGATTCTTTTTGTACTGCGATGCGATGCTACCGAACATCCAAATCATTATGGACAAGATCATCAGCATGCCGAAAACAGATTTGGTGATGGACACATCCCAAACACTTAGTTTTTGACCGTTGAATGCTGCAGAAATAGAGCCCGCTGACGCCAACGCTA
>CAJWIF010000111.1 GCA_913041135.1 uncultured Flavobacteriales bacterium | reverse complement strand
ATCTGTCCGTCAGGGTGGCACGTTGGAAGCGAGTCGGATTACGTGGATTTGGCAGTTGCTGCTGGGGCTCATGCCGGATTCAAGTTGGCGTCGGTAGATTGGTTTGGTTCCAGCGCTTTTGGATTCAATGCACAACCAAGTGGGGTAGTTACTTATGATAACGGAGTGAATGCTGCCATTCAGCAGGCATCAAATCTAGAGCAGGAGGCAGAAATTGCCCGGTCTTACTGCAATGGTGAAATATCAGAGGAAGATTATCTCCAAGGCACTCCGCTCTTGCAAACCTACTTCGAAGAGAACCCTTTCGATTCATTTGAAGAAGCCTGCTATGCTGAAAACCTCTACTGGTTTGAGGAAGTGAAAGACTATTTAAATGACGCTCGCTGGCCAGCTGAAGACGCATATTCTATGTTTCTTTCCGCGATTGAGGGGGTAGAATCAAATCAGTGTTCCAGCCTGAGCGAAAACCAAACTGAATATGACTTCGATGCACTCAACCTCTATCTCGAATTAACCAATAACGAATCTTTCCTGGATGCTTGTATGACCACATGGGAATGGCAGAATACCCAAGAGTACTTGTTCGGTCATAGCTGGGAAGTAACGTGGGAAGGATTTGATACTTCTACCATGCCTTTGAATGATATGGGCCACGAAATGTTTTGCTCCGAAACGTATGATTTCAACTGGCCCCCGGGATTGATCCACTTGATCCCAGATTTTGATCACACGTGGTATTGTAACCAAGGAGGGAACAATGGTTTGATGGATTTTTGGCAAATTGCTGCCCAATTCTACCCCGATGAAGAGATTCATGGAGAGGTCTTGTGGCAAGGGCCAGAGTCGGCGAATGCCCTATTCATGCATATCAACTCTGCCTCGATTTGGGGATCCATCTCAAGCAATGCGAACTACTACCCGGTGACTCCAATTTGGATTGAAAACAACCGGACTCAGCTGCAGCCCATTGCAAGTGGCGCTGGAACCAACATCGGCGTGGGCTTTCATCCCGAGGCCACTGATATGTTGCCCGTTCGCTGTGTGAAGGATTGATTTTCTCACGTCCCAGGCCACTGCATTCAACTCAGGCTGTTGAGCGAGGCCTCGACTTCTCGCAAATCAGCCATGTGCTTCGTGAGGATGGTCTGGAAATTGCACTCGCAGATGGTTACATTCTCTTTTATCGGATTTGCGTTGATTTTTTTCCGAAATTTTGACCTCAGCCAAATTGATTGTGATGAAAACCAAAATGTTACACGCTAGCGTTGTGCTAGGCACACTGTTAGGTCTCGCCCCGCAGGCAGCTTACGCCCAAGAATCCCCAATTGCATCGGATGAAACACCTTTTGTAGAAGGAGAAGTATTGGTCAAGTTTCGAGATTTCGTCAAGCCGGAGGAGGCAATTGAAGAGCTCGCCCGCTTCGCCGATTTCAACGTATTGGGCTCCCCCTCGCCTTCGGCGAAAATCTTTCATCTTCAAGTTATGGAGCTGGATTGGGAGTCTGTATTGGAAACATTTCTCACCTTCCGATCGGTTGAAGCCGTCCAATTGAATCACATTGTTCAACAACGTGAGACTACGCCCAACGATCCGGGTTACGCCCAACAATGGCACCACGAACAAAATGGCGACCATGACATTGACTCCAACGAAGCTTGGGATATCACCACCGGCGGAACAGCTGCCAACGGATCGCGCATTGTCGTTGCAGTATTGGAGGGTGGCGGCTCGAATTATGGACACACGGACCTCATCGACAATCATTGGACCAACAATTCTGAAATCCCCGGCAACGGAATTGATGACGACGGAAACGGCTATGTCGATGACTACAACGGCTGGAACGTGGGCAACGGAAATGATGCCATCGGCGCTGGCGGACACGGAACTTCCGTGAGTGGAATGATTGGAGCAACAGGCAACAACGGGAACGGAGGTGCTGGTGTGAACTGGGATGTCGAAATCATGCAGGTAGACATGGCAGGTGGATTGACAGAGTCGAGTGTGATCGCCGCATACGAGTACCCCAAGGTGATGCGAGACATCTACAACGCAAGCAGCGGAGCTGAAGGTGCATTGGTGGTTGCAACGAACGCGTCTTGGGGCATCGACCAAGCCAACCCGGCCAACTACCCGGTTTGGTGCGCTTACTACGATGAGCTTGGTGCCTCGGGAATCCTCAATTGTGGAGCCACCACAAATTCCGCACTCAATGTGGATGTGGTTGGAGATATGCCTACGGCATGTGGCTCGGATTACATGGTTTCCGTTACGGCTACAAATGACAATGATATAAGGACCTTCAGCGGTTACGGTTTGACTACCATTGACCTCGGCGCGCCTGGCGAATCAGTCTATCTCCCCAGCGGATCAAGCGGTTACGGCAACACGAGCGGCACTTCATTTGCTAGCCCATGTGTGGCCGGAGCGATTGCCATGGTTTACAGCGTGCCTTGCTCTGATTTGGCAACACTGACGCATTCCAATCCGCAGGCGGCGGCTGACCTCGTAAGAAGCTACATTTTTGACGGAGTAGACCTTGTTTCAAATTTAGCCAATGAAGTAGCCACCGGAGGCCGACTCAATGTTTCGAATTCGGTCAATCTTGCACTCGCCGGCTGCGAGCCCGTGGAATGCATTGTTGAATCGATCAGTGTCACGGTCGATTGTGCTTACGATCCTGCCTCCGATTCTTTCGTGGCATCGGCCACATTGGATGTGGGTTATTCAGACGATTTGTGTGCGACGGAATTCGTTTGTTCCACATTATCGGGTTCGGAAGATTGGACCTGCGTTTCTCCAACAAACTGGGGATTCGGCTTGGCTTCAAATGCCTCGTATGATCTCTATGTGATGACAGGACAGATTGAGAGCGAAATACTATCCTTTGCCACGCCCGACTGCAGCAGCACGGTGGTGGGCTGCACCGATGAGAGCGCTTGCAATTTCAACCCAGAAGCCACCTACGACAACAACTCTTGCGCATATGCTGAACCTTTCTTTGGCTGCAACGGAGTTTGCTTGAATGACGTCGATGGCGATGGGGTATGCGATGAATTGGAATACGCGGGATGCGACGATCCGGAGGCATGCAATTATACCGAGGTGTTTCTTACCGATACGGTAAGTTTTGGCTTCACAGACTCCGCTCCTATCTCGTGGACCGTTCCTCCGGTTCAATCCATCCATGTAATCGTTCGAGGAGCCCGCGGCGGCGGAACAAACGGAGGCAATGGAGCCACAATTGAAGGCGATTTGGACGTCATACCGGGAGAGGTTTTGGAGTTTTGGCTTGGCGGAGCAGGAAATATGGAAACAGGCGGCTGGAATGGCGGTGGCGATGGCGGTTCCGCGGATACTGAGTTCAACACCGGAGGCGGCGGAGGCGGTGCATCTGACATTAGGATCGCTCCTTACGGCATTGACAACCGCACTTTAGTGGCAGCCGGCGGAGGTGGACAAGGAGGTGGAAGCGCAGACGGACTGGCCGGAATCGGCGGCTGTGAATTGGGCAGTGCTGGAGCCAGCCCTTTCGGCCAAGGTGGCGAAGGCGGATCGTTGACCGTCGGAGGCCTAGGCGGATTGTCATGGAACGATAGCGGCAATAGCGGAGAATCCGGAGGGTTGGGTCTGGGTGGCGCCGGTGGCATAGATACCTGCTTCAATGTCGGACCCGGCGGTGGCGGCGGTGGCGGCTACTATGGCGGCGGAGGTGGTGGCACCGATTGCTTTGCGTCAGGCACCCTTGGTGGTGGCGGTGGTGGCGGTGGAAGCAGTTTCTACCCTGATGGATTTGCGTGCACAGCTGGTGAAAACAACACTGTAGGATCTATCGAAATCATCTACACTTTGGCGATCACTGACGATAGCTGTGACTATTCGTGTCAGTGTCAAGGTGACATCAATGGCGATGGGTCGGTCACTATAGCAGATTTTTTAATCTTACTTAGTGGATTTGGGTGCGAAGCACCTCCATCGTGCGATGGAGATATCGACGCCGACGGATTCAATAATGTGAGTGATGTGCTCCTTTTCCTCTCCTTATTCGGTGACGAGTGCTAGTGTTGAGAGCGGTCTGAAAGGTTTGCACACCCTTTCGAACATTTCACTTGGCCAACCGTCCTTTCAACGCGGCCCATTGAGCGTCGCCTCGACATCCCGCCAGTCGGGCATATGTTCGGTGAGGATGGATTGAAAACGTGCGTTGTGCGATGCTTCGATCAGGTGAGCAAGCTCGTGCAAGACCAAATATTCAATGGCGCGTGGTGTTTGCTTGGCAAGTTCGAGGTTGAAAACGACGTCTCCGGTGCGTGTGCGGCACGCTCCCCACTTTCGTTTCATGGCGCGGATGCGAATTTTTGTGGTATGCACGCCAAGGCGTTGCTCCCACTCCGGCACAAGCGCATCAAGACGCGCTTGTAATTCACGGCGGTACGTCCGATCGATGTGGCGCTTCACTTCGGCCGCATCCTGCGAATCGCGGGCGTGCACAACAAGACGCGGTTCTTCCGGTGTTTCCGCTTCGCCCTCGGATTGAAACTCGGCTCCTAGGCAGCCCGCCGCTGCGTAGATTTCCAACGGATAAGGATGCCCCAAAAACGCGTGTTCTTCACCGTGCGTGTAGGTGAGCTCGGGACGCGGGGGCATCGCAGCTATGCGTGCCTGCTGTTTTCGAATCCAAGGCGCTTTGGCGGCCACGAACTCGGCAATGAACGCCTCGGACGTGCGGCGCGGCGCCGAAACCGTCACCCGTCCGTCAGGTGTGTGAATCCGGAGGTTCACGTTTTTGACGCGCTTCCTGATGAGCTCAATTTCAATGCCGGCTATGGTCATGGGACGAAGATAATGACTAGAAAGAGACCGGAAAATGCCCAAGAAATACAGGAGCATAACCAATACCTTTGACTATGCTGAATGCCCAACAACGCACAATTCTCAAAGACATCTGGGGCTTCGACAATCTCCGTCCCAGTCAAGAGCCCATCATAAAGCATGTGCTGGAAAATAAAAGCGCGCTTGTACTGTTGCCTACGGGTGGAGGCAAATCACTCTGTTACCAATTGCCGGCCATGCTGCAAGAAGGCCTCACCGTTGTGGTGTCGCCCTTGATTGCCCTGATGAAAGATCAAGTGGACGACTTGCGTACCCATGGCGTGCCGGCGGCCTTCTTAAATTCCTCCATCTCTGCAGAAGAAACGCGAACTGTGGCGCGCCAGATCAACGAAAATGAATTGAAGCTCTTGTATGTTTCACCGGAGCGCATTGCAGCCAATGACTTTCAATTGTTGCAGTGGCTTCAAGAAAAGCACGTGAACCGAGTGGCCATCGATGAAGCGCATTGCATCAGCGCCTGGGGACACAACTTCAGACCCGAGTATACGCAATTGAATCGGCTCAGGGAATTCTTGCCGGGCGTTCCCATCGTGGCCTTGACAGCAACTGCGGACGAAGCCACCAAAGAAGACATCCTCAATCAGCTTGAGTTGCAAGGCGAACGGGTTTTCCTGAACAGCTTTGATCGACCCAACATTCACTACAGCGTGCACCCGCGAAAAAACGAGAAAGAGCAGCTGCTCTCGTACGTGCAAACACAGGGGAATTCAACGGGCATCGTTTACTGCCTTTCCCGGAAAAAGACAGAAGAAATCGCCCAACATCTGCAAGAAAACGGGTTCCGTGCGACTTTCTACCACGCCGGATTGAATGCCCAAGAGAGAGAGGAACGGCAGAGCGCCTTCAAAAATGACGAGATCCAAATCATCGTTGCCACCATTGCTTTTGGGATGGGAATCGACAAGCCCAATGTGCGGTTTGTGGTGCACCTCAACTTGCCCAAAAATATGGAGAGTTATTACCAAGAGACGGGGCGAGCCGGACGCGATGGCGAGGAAAGCGAGGCCGTGTTGTTTTACAAAAGTGCCGACTTTTCCCAGCTCGCGGGTTTTTTTGAAAACGAATCCGAGGATCAAAAAAACCTCCTTCTTCATAAGCTCCGGCGCATGGGTGATTTTGCCGATGCGTACACGTGCCGCCGCAAAATCCTCTTGCAATACTTCAATGAAACGAGGGAGGCCAACACGTGCAACAAGTGCGACAATTGCGATACGCCGCAACGCCGATGGGATGCCACTGAAGCGGCTCAAAAATTATTCTCGACCTTGGCACGCCTGCCATTCGACTACGGCCTCGCTCATTCTGTTTCAATTTTGCGCGGTTCTAAATCCAGGAAGATCACCGCAGCCCAGCAACAACTGAGCACGCATGGCATTGGCAGAGAGCACAGCCAACCCGCTTGGATGGAGATCGGAAAGCAACTCATTCAATTGGGCTTCTTGGACCAGACCATTGGGCAATACCCAGTCATTCGTTTGAATGCACAAAGCTGGAAAGTGCTGCGTGGTGAAGACCGCGTGGAGCTCGTGCAATTTGAACTTCGTCCCGATCCCCTTGCTGATGTGTCATCGCGTTCAGGGTCCAAACGCCGCAGCCCATCCTCGTCCGCGGCCTCGTCCATCAAGGGCACGGCACTCTTTGAAAGGCTCCGCGCTAAACGCCACGAACTCGCTCAAAATTTGGGTGTCCCTGCATTTGTAATTGTCTCCGACAAATCCTTGGTATCGCTCTGCGAGATTCTTCCGAGCGACTCAAAATCCCTGTTGGACGTCCACGGCTTTGGCAAGGTCAAGGCCAAACGTTTTGGGGACGACTTCCTCGGCGTGATCCGCCAGAATTCCGAAGCGTCTGAAACATAGAAGTGGGACTGCCTTGCGGATCAGGCAACTCTTTTTTGCTCGCCCACCACGGATTTGTAGGCATTCCAATTGGCATAGACCAAGGCGGCATTGATAGCAAAGATTCCACCCATGATGAGCAAGTGGCTGGGCACCATGAACACGCCCCATGCCAACATTCCCA